>JBJEKI010000015.1:0-5658 GCA_051878555.1 Lepagella sp.
CTTGCTTTCAGTCACATACGTGCGTATGCTCCTTACAGCAAGTAATCAAAATCGTCTCAAGGCTACGACCCCTACGGCCCCAAAAATTTAAGGAACGCGCTCTTACTCGGCAAAATTACAACAAATTAATCAAACATTATAATTTTTCGGACTAAAACGACACTTTTTACTCAAAATTGCGCTCTACACACCCCTCAGTACGTTAATTTTTGATAAAAACAGACTCGTACAGTTGGTGTTATGCCCCGAAAGTGGGAATTTTTTATTAATTTTGCGTTTTAAATAGCGTCTACTCAATTCCGGGCTGAAAATCCCGTCGACGCGAATGTATAAATGATGGCAGCTAATAAGATAATATTCGTTTCGCAAGAGATCTCTCCCTATCTCACCCATACCCTCAATGGCGCTTGGGGCAAGTCTCTTCCCCAGTCGATCCAATCTCGCAAGTATGAGGTTAGGGTCTTTATGCCCGATTATGGCGACATCAATGAGCGCCGTAATCAGCTTCATGAGGTGATCCGTCTGAGCGGTATCAATATCTCGATCGGCGATACCGACCACCCGCTGGTGGTGAAGGTGGCGTCGATGCAACCCTCTCGTATTCAGGTCTATTTCATCGACAATGATGATTATTTCCAAAAGTCGTCAGAGGATGTCGACCCCTTTGGCTCCAACCGCGCTGACAACGATGAGCGTATCATCTTCTTCGCTCGCGGCACTATGGAGACGGCTCGCAAGCTCCGCTGGGAGCCCGAGGTGATGCAGGTGTCGGGATGGGTCTCTACGCTCGTGCCCCTCTATCTGAAGCGCCTCTTCGCCGACGGCCCGGCGTTCGTCGACACCAAGTTGGTGTATACCATCCTCCCCGAAGAGCCTATCGAGGCTCTCGACCGCGCTTTCTTCAAAAAACTCGCCGAGGAGGGTGTCGCCCCTGAGGATATTGCCCCATTCGAGGCTGAAGAGGAGTTTACCGTCAAGACGCTCCATCGTATGGCTATCAAGTATGCCGACGCTGTCGTCTTCCAGACTCCCGAAGTCGACGAGGAGCTCAAAGCCTATTGCGACGCTATGGGCAAGCAGACCCTCCATCTGGTCGGCGAGGGGGATTTCGCCGACCAATACAACGATCTCTATCACTCGCTGATGGGTAAATAATTACTTGCCTGCCAGGTATTTCATTAACATAGAATTATATCGAATGAAGCATAACATATTGACAGCGGTTCTCGCCTTGATGTTGCTGATGCTCACAGCCTGTGAAGATGAAGTCAGCTCCATCGGCCAGTCGATCTATGAAGGCACCGTAGCCATCAAGGTAGACTCGATCGTGGGCAAGATACAAGCCGCAAGTCTCAAGGTGGAGGATATAGATTCGCGCAACGCTACCAAGCTCCTCGGACGCATCAACGTGCCGGAGTATGGCAGCCTCGACTGCTCGTTTGTCACCGAGATGCTCTGCGCCTCGAAGATGAATATTCCCGATTCGATCACAGTCAATGACCTCGACTCGATGAGACTCGTGCTCTCAGTGCCACGCGGCTCGCTCACCGGCGATTCTTTGGCGCCCCAGCAGCTCAAAGTATACCATCTCGGCAAGAGGCTTCCCTCAGTGCCGGGGGCTTCGTTCGACCCCTCCGAATATTACCATCCAGACTCACTGATGGGTAGCCGCAGCTATAGCCTTTCCAACATCTCCAAGGGAGACTCGGCTATGAAGAAGGATTCTTATATTCGCATCTCCGTCAAGATCAACTCGATGAAATTGGCGCAAGAACTCTTCACCAAGTATCGCAACAACGACCCGGTGTTCGAGTGGCCTTCGTCTTTCAACGACTATTTCCATGGCATCTACGTCGAACAGAATTTCGGTAACGGCTGTATCGCCAATATCGCCGGTGCCGACTTCTTTACCTATTGGCATCGCACAGAGCGTCGCAGCGTGATGCAACCCGATTCGACCTACGCTCCCCAAGATGTAGTGGTCAGAGACTCGGTGTGCCTCCTCGGTGCCCAGCCCGAAGTCGTGTCGAGCAATATCATCTCTTATAAGATTTCTGACAAGATCGAGCAGCTGGTGGCTGAAGGTAGCGAAGTGATCACCACCCCCGGAGGATATATGATGAGCCTCAAATATCCGGTGCTCGACCTTATCGATGCATATCGCGACCAGGGTATGGCGCTCTCGGTCGTGTCAAGCCTCACCATGGAGATCCCCGCCAAGACCATCAGCAATGACTATGGTCTCTCGGTGGCGCCCTACCTGCTTATGGTCAAGAAGAAGGACTATGAATCTTTCTTTAAAGAGAATAAGGTGCCCGATGGCGTCAACTCCTTCTATGCCGAATATGACACTGAGAGCGGCAGCTATAAGTTCAGCTCCATGCGCTCCTATTTCGTAGAAAAGTATCAGGCTTATAAGGATGGCACGTATGTCGATGAGGAGGAATCGGAGTTCTACCTTGTGCCTGTGTCTATTACCAAGGAAGTCGTCGAGAGCTATTCCAGCTCCGTTACCTACGTGACTCGCTGTCAGCCATATCTCGAGAAGCCGACCATGACCCTGCTCGACACCGACAAGTCAGTGATTTGCTTCACCTACGCTGTGCAGAAAGTCAAATAATCCGCTCCATACGACTCCACAAAATTTAAGGAACGCGCTCTAAGCCCATTACCCTAACCCATTAATACCCATCCTCTCTATGATGAAACTTCTTCTCTTCAGTCTCCTCTCGTTCCTGACCGGAGCAGCCACCCCCGGCGCAGAATCCCCTCAGGGTGCCGACCTACTATTCGTCGGCGACGCCATGCAACATCAAGCCCAACTCGATCGGGCACAAGAACTCGGTAAGGATATGGGCACCGGTTACGATTATTCCACATGTTTCACATATATCGCTCCGACCATCACCGAAGCCGATTATGCCGTCTGCAACCTTGAAGTGCCACTCGCCGGAGGCCCCGACTATTCAGGCTACCCCTGCTTCTCAGCCCCCGATTCTTACGCCAAGGCACTCAAAGATGCCGGTTTCGATATGTTCCTTACCGCCAACAACCACTGTCTCGACCGTCGCGACAAAGGAGCACGCCGCACTCTCGTAGGCCTCGACTCCCTCGGCGTTGACCATGTCGGCACCTATGCCGACGCCGCCGACCGTCAGAAGAAGGTGCCATTCATCAAGACCATCAACGGTATCAAATTCGGATTCCTTAACTATACATACGGCACCAACGGCATCGAGCCCAAAGATGGCATCGAAGTCGCCCTTATTAATAAGGAGAAGATGGCGCAAGAGATCGCCCTGACACGCAATGCCGGTGCCGAAATCGTGGTAGTAGCCATCCACTGGGGTGTCGAATATGTATTGCTGCAAAACCGCAACCAGGAAGAGATCGCCCAATTCCTCGTGGATCAAGGCGTTGACATGGTGATCGGAGGACATCCACACGTCATACAGCCCATGAAAGTCGTTCACAACGACAAGGAAGACAAAGATGTGCTCGTGGTATACTCCTTGGGCAACTTCATCAGCAACATGAAGACCGCCGACACACGCGGCGGAGCCTTGGTAAGAGCACGTGTAGAACGCGACAAAGATGGCAAAGCACGCTTCGTCAAAGCCGACTACGACACCTTCTTCGCCGCCAAGCCATGGGGCCCGGCTGCCAACTTCACCGTGATCCCCAGCTGGATGCCCGACAAGATCCCTGCCGCTCAGCTCGAACACTGGAAAATCTTCGAACGCGGAGCCACCAAAATCTTCGACCGGCACAACCAAAACGTGCCCCGCCGCCACCCCGCCAACTAACGGGTTATTGGAGTTTGCCTCGGAGGGCGTATAGGGGTATGTTCTCCATCCACTCCTGATCGCAATAGGGGAGGAGGGAGAGCCGTAGGCCCTTTAGACCTTCCTTGTCCTTGACAAACTGAGCCAGCGATTTTGACCTTACATTGGTGGATGCTTTTACTTCTATCGGTGTGATCACCCCTTTATTTTGAATTATAAAATCGATTTCTGCCGGCGTGCGATCATTGCTCCAATAATAGGGCTTTTTGCCCATAGAGATTAATTCCTGCGCCACAAATTGCTCAGTGAATGCACCCTTAAATTCGGTAAACACCTTGTTGTCGATCAGCATATCAGCCGGCGATGCATCTGCCATACACCCCAATAGACCACAATCCAAGAGAAACATCTTGAAGGCATCGAGCGACGCATAGAAATTGAGCGGAGCCTTCGCTGCACTCACTCTCGGCACTACATGTACGATGCCGGCATCTATTAGCCAATGAATGGCGAGCTCGAAGTCGACAGCCCGAGCCCCCTTCCTGATCGCCCCATAGATGAATTTCTTATTCTCTTTTGCCAATTGCGACGGCAATGACGATAAAACTTGCCCGATCCTTATCGACTCTCTTGAAGTAGTATGCTTGGAGATGTCACGCCGATATGACTCAATGATGGCTAACTGCTCCCTTCTGACCTCCTCGATATCTCGATGCTCCACATACCCCTTAACCACGTTTGGCATACCACCGACATAATAATATTGACGCAACATGTGTTCATACTGACTACTCATCATCTTGAGACTCTCCCACTGACATGACAAAATTGCGTCGTTCAGCTCCGGCTTCCCCATCGCCTCCAAGAACTCCGAAAAATTCAAAGGATACATATTGAGGATATCCACCTTGCCGACCGGGAAAGATTCACCCCTCTTCAGGGTAATGCCTAAGAGAGAACCGGCTACCATCACATGATACTCCGGTATCTTCTCGCAGAAATATTTTAATGCATGCAATCCCCTTTCCACTTCCTGAATCTCATCGAGAATTATGAGAGTCTTGCCCGGCAATACCTTCACACCCGTAATAGTCTGGATGGCGAGCAGAATACGATCCATATCGTAATCAGCCTTGAATAAATCCGTAGCCTGCGGCATATCATCACAGTTGATATACGCCACACTTTCATATTCCTGCTCCCCGAAATGCTGCATAATCCACGTCTTGCCGACTTGTCGAGCTCCCAATATGATAAGAGGCTTTCGACTCGAACGATTCTTCCATGCCAACAAATCTCTGTAAATCAATCTCTTCATAACAAATCGAAACTAAAAACAGAAGCAAAAATACACTTTTTTGATGATAAAAACAAGCAAACTCCACACTTTTTCGATGATTCAAACAACAAAACACAACACTTTTTCGATGATAAAAACAAGCAACCCCCACACTTTTTCGATGATATAAACAACAAATTGTACCAGACCTAAAAAGTAGACACCCTCCAAGAGCTCGCCCCCAAGGATCATTGCCAATCATTTACAATCATTGCAAAAAACTCACAAGAACCGCGAAGCAAAGCATCAAAAAAATCGGAAAATCTGATGTTAAAAAAACCGTGTAAATCCGCCCAATCCGTGGTTAATCCCATCCTCCCAACAAACTAAAACACCTCGGACAAAAACAGCCCAAGGTGCCCCCTACAATTCCCAAATCTCTTATGTAGAGATTTGGAATCACGTCGGCAAATATAGCAAATTTTTTTTAAAAATTGCCACTATATACGAAAAAATTGTCTTATTTTGTCCATCTTTATATATAATACTCCCTAAAAATCGAACCGGACAGGAATGCAAGAATAACCCTATAAA
>JBJEKI010000016.1:0-23405 GCA_051878555.1 Lepagella sp.
CCCGCGACCCCGACCTTGGCAAGGTCGTGCTCTACCAACTGAGCTATTTTCGCATCTTTTCTTTTGCGTGCTTCCCCTCTGCTCTCGCGCTTCAGGTTATCACTATGTTTTCGAGCGAAAAACGGGACTCGAACCCGCGACCCCGACCTTGGCAAGGTCGTGCTCTACCAACTGAGCTATTTTCGCAGTCTTTTTTGCTCTCCGGAAGCCGCCCTGTGCGTTTCTCCCGTTTTGCGAATGCAAAGTTAATGCAAATTTTTTTCTTATGCAAGTTTTTTTGAAAAAATCAACCTGCCTTTGTTACTTTTCCCATATCCAAGGCTCGGAAAATCTCTCTTTGATCCCTTTTTGATGCATCGTTTGCACCAGCTCGGCGCGATCGTCTGAACTCTTCACTGACACCCTGCTCTTGGTCGAAGTGCTGATGATAGTCAAGGGATACTCCGCCGTGGCGTTATAACTTACATATTTCTCCGCCTCCTGGTGTGTGTTGAAGGTAGCTACTATCAGATGATAGCGCCCGCCATCTTCCGTCACCATCGCTTCTGCTGTCGCTACCGACTCTGTCGGGGCTTCTGTCGCCGCCGCAGATGTTGTCGTCGCTGTCGGCTTCGGGGCTACTTGATTCGCCATCTTACATGTCGCCGTGATAATCTTCTCCACCGGCACCACCGAGGCGCGATCTTCTTGCTTGCTATCGCTCACCGGCAATACCACCGATAGCGCCAACAGGGCTATCGCCGCTACACATGCCGCCATTCTTGCAAATTTCTTGTTGATCGCTATGTAGTAGTTCTTGCGAGTGTCAAACTTGCGTCCCGACTCGGTCCCGACTTTCTCTTCGGGTGTCTCTGCCGCTACGCTGACTGATGCGGATGCCGTTGGCTCCGATTCGCTCTGCACAAAATAGGGTGCCATAGAGATGGTGGTGTAGCCCATCTCTCGCGATAGCTGCGCCGGCGTCAGACTCGGACGGAACACCGGACGCCCATCCTGATTCTTCAAGATGCCCAAGCGGCCTATGCTCACCTCTCCATCGCGCTCCATCAGCTGCATCATCATGTCGATGTCTTGCTGCATCATCCGTCGACCCTCTTCATAGCCGGTCTCTTCACGTCGTGCGTAGGAGTTGGCTACCAAACCATCATCCTCCTTCACCGCACCGTTGAAGCGTATCTCGCGACTCATCGCATGCCAGATACGTCGATCTCGGTCATAGCGCGCAGCGTGCCGCACATTGATAAATGCACCTACACCCGGCACAATCACACAATCATGCCGACCAAGTAAGTATTCTATGTGCAATGATAATCTATACACGCTGCTATCTATTATTCGATTTGCCGATCGCCTCCGACATCTCTTATCACTCTTATTTTAGCCATGTTAGCCCACCCGGAGCTACGCTTGAAGACTGATTTTCGTTCCGTTTTGAGGCGAATTGTGTGCAAAGTTACTAAAAATTTTTGGCTTTCCTATCACGTTGACCCACTTTTTTGTAATATTTTTGAAATTTTCTTTATCCTGCTGATAGTCTGTGGGTTAGGCGCGTATTTACCTTTTCTTGTCGCTCTTGATGATCCCCTCTCTGCCTGCTATCTGCTTGTAAATCTGTGGGTCTACCCCCAGGTCGTTGGCGATCTTCAAGTCTCGCTCCATGTCTATGGATTGATATCTCGATTTGTTGAGCATGGCTCGCAGCAAGTAGAGTAGTCCCTCGGATGGGTGACGGGAGATTCCCCGGTCGAGTTCTTTCGATTCTTCTTCGAGTTTGCCATAGTAGTAGGCTGTGAGTAGCATCTTGTCTAAGGTGGCAACTTCCCCCTCCAGTTCGTAGGATTCTTTATATCTCTTGATGGCTTCGTCATAGTCGCCTCCGGCGTTGTAGATATCGCCGAGTGTCTCTGACACGGTGGCATCTTTGCCATAGCGATCTTCATATTTCTTTAGCTCAATCTTGGCGCGGTCGGTCTCTCCGATGATGGCTCTAAGCATCCCTCGCATCTTCATGGGCCATTGCAGAGTGCTGTCCAATTCGAGGACATGATCCAGATCTTCGATAGCCTCTTGACGATGGTTGAGCGCCATGTTGACTTTGGCTCGATTGGTCAGCAAGGTCGTGGAGCGTGGTGCCGATGCCAAACCGATATCGATTGCCTCTTTGGCGCCCGGATAGTCACCCCGATTCATCCTTACTATCCCCAAATTCGACCAGAGCAGATAGTTCGACCGATTGGCAGGCTCATGTCTCAGTGCCTTGATGATCACTCGCTCCGCATCTTCCCATCGCTCCGCTTTTATATAGCGGTCGGCGGAATCTGCCAGCTCTATATAGGTGGCAGTAAGAGTCTGCGCCCCCATAGTGAGGACGCAGACACTTATTGTTATGATTGTTATCAGTTTTCTTATCATTTGCTCTTGTTGTAGTTCTCAATACCTGTCTTGAGGAATTGCTGGAACTTCGGTATGTTCTCTTCGTAGGGGAAGGCATAGTTCAAGGGCTTCGCATTGTTGTCTACGATCACGTAGTAGGGCTGTGCGTTGGCTCCGAACTTGGTGCGTTGCAGATAGCTCCATTTGTCGCCGTAGGTGCGGAGGGTACGCTCTTGTCCATCATTCTCTTTTACCACGATCGGTTGCGGCAATTCTTTCTTGTCGTCGACCATCAGTGTCACCATCACGAAGTCTTCATCTACCGATGCCTTGATTTCGCTGTTGGTCAGCACGGCTGCCTCCATCTTGCGGCAGTTCACACAGCCATAACCGGAGAAGTCGATCAGCACAGGCTTGTTGAGCTTCTTGCCAAGCTCGATACCCTCTTCGAAGTCGCCGGTCTGTGCATGCACATCGCCGCTGTAGAGGTTGAAGTCTTGTGTATAAATAGGTGGCGCAAAGGCACTGATGCTCTTCAGAGGTGCACCCCAGAGTCCCGGGATCATATATACGGCAAATGCCAAGGAGATCATAGCCAGCATGAAGCGAGTGATGCCGATCTTCTCAAGTTTGTCGTCGTGGGGAAGGGTGATCTTGCCAAGCAGATACATGCCAAGAAGTGCGAAGATTACAATCCAGAGTGACACGAATACTTCACGGTCCATGATTCTCCAGCCGTAGGCTAAGTCTGCTACGGAGAGGAACTTCAGGGCAAGTGCCAATTCCAAGAAACCGAGCACCACCTTCACAGTATTCATCCAGCCGCCGCTCTTGGGCATCGATTTCAGCATGGTCGGGAACATGGCAAAAAGCGAGAAGGGGAGTGCCAATGCCAATGCAAAACCGAACATACCGACTGCCGGTGAGATGAAGTTGCCCGACGAGGCTGCCTCCACCAGCAGGGTGCCGATGATCGGACCGGTACAGCTGAAGGATACCAAGCAGAGGGTGAATGCCATAAAGAAGATGGAGATGTAGCCTGTGGTGGAGTCTACCTTTGAGTCCATCTTATTGCTCCATTTTGCCGGAAGTGTGATCTCGAAACCACCCATGAACGAGAAGGCGAAGATCACCAAGAGGATAAAGAAGGCGATGTTGAATCCGGCACTCGTCGCCAGTTCGTTGAGCGCCGAAGCTCCGAAGAGGGCGGTGACAATCAGACCTAAGCACACATAGATCACGATGATCGAGAGACCATAGATCACTGCCGATGAAATCGATTTGCTACGCGATTTATTTGATTTCAGGAAGAAACTTACCGTCATCGGAATCATAGGCCATACGCAGGGTGTTACCAAGGCGATCAGACCGCCGATGAATCCGGCGATGAAGATATACCAGATGCTCTTGTTCTCTTCTTGAGGATTCTCTTCATATTTCTTAATCTCTGCTTCGCAGTTGGCGTAGAGGTCGGCATTGACATCTGCGGTGGCTGCGGCTACTGACGGCACGCTGTCGGGAGCGGCGGCTGCCACACTGTCGGCGGCTGCTTTAGCCTCCTCTTCAAGCTTTTGTGCCTCCTCCTTAACCTCGGCGGTCAGGGGCGCTGTGCCATTGAAGGTGTGAAGCTCGTTGACGCGGTGGCAGCCCGAGTCGTTGCAATATTGACCGCCGATCTCCACTTTGACGCTCCACTTGTCGGACGCCGGCTTCAATTTTTGTATAAATTTGACACTCCCGGTATAATAATGCTCGTCGACCATCATAATATCGTCGTATGCCTTGGTATAGGCCTTGTTGGCTTTCACCTTGCCGTCGGCTTTACATCCCTTGAAGTCGAATCTGAATGATAGGGGTACGCCGCCTCCTTCAGGATTGTCTTGGGAATAGAGATGGTATCCCTGCGCTATGGTCGCAGTGATCTCAAGTTGTGGATTCGGAGTCTTGTCCCCCACTACTTTGTAACTCCATGTGACTGCCTCTGCGGCTTTGCCTCCAAACACACACAATATCAGTGTGAGTAGGATCGGAAGTGTTCGTTTAATCATTTTGTTGTTTGGTTTAGATTTTGACTCTCTTCACTCTTCTCGGTCTGTTCGATCGTAGTGTCGATCATCAAGGTTTTGAAGTTAATTAAATGATTGATTCGTTTGCTCCATGCGGACATTTTTTTACTCGGAGCCAATTTATCGGCTAAAATAATAAGTTTATTCCGAATATGCAAATTTTTATAAAAACTCTATTTTTTTTTGTCGCTTTGTTGCAGTTTTACTCTCTTTTTTTTATATTTGCATTGTCAGTGGGTATTTACCCCTTTTTGCCATCGAGTTGGCTCTCTCTCCCCGGGGTTTCCCCTCTGTTTCTTATATTTTTTTGACATCTAAATCTATTACCATCTATAGTATGAAAAATTCTCAACTCCTTCTGGGTGATGAGGCTCTTGCATTGGGTGCTATCTATGCAGGCCTCTCGGGTGCTTACGCTTATCCCGGTACTCCCTCTACTGAAATCCTTGAGTTTGTTCAGAAAAATCAGGTCGCTCGCGAGCGTAATCTCCATTCTCACTGGTCGTCCAACGAAAAGACTGCTCTCGAGCAGGCTCTCGGTATGTCGTTCTGCGGCAAGCGCTCCATCGTCTCTATGAAGCACGTCGGCATGAATGTTGCCGCCGACCCATTCGTCAATTCCGCTATGACCGGAGCCAATGGCGGTATGCTCGTCATCGCTGCCGACGACCCTTCGATGCACTCTTCTCAGAATGAACAGGATTCTCGCTTCTATGCCGATTTCGCTATGATCCCGGCTCTCGAACCCTCTTCGCAGCAGGAGGCTTACGATATGGCTAAGTATGGCTTCGAACTCTCCGAGCGTCTCAGCATCCCGGTGCTCACTCGCCTCGTGACTCGCCTTAGTCATTCCCGTGCCGTCGTCAATGTCGAGGATACCCCGGCGCCCGAAAATTCTCTTCATTATCCCGCCAATCCCAAGCAGTGGGTTCTTATGCCCGCTATGTCTAAGGTCCGCAATCGTGCACTCATCGCCGACCAAGAACGCTTCGAAAAGGCCTCGGAGGAGTCTCCTTTCAATACCTATTTCGAGGGTCGCGACCATCGCCTCGGTGTCGTGGCAAGTGGTATTGCATATAATTATCTTATGGAGTGCTTCCAGGGTAATTGCCCATTCCCCCTCCTCAAGATCTCTCAATATCCTCTCCCATATAAGTCGCTGAAGCGCCTCCTCGATTCTTGCGATGCTCTGGTTGTCGTGGAGGAGGGTCAGCCTTTCATCGAACAGAAGCTCATCGGCCTCGACCGCTCGGGCAAGAAGATTTATGGCAAGTTCTCCGGTCATGTGGTTCGCGACGGCGAACTTAACCCCGACCTTGTGGCTGAGGCTTTCCGCAAGTTGATGCCTTCGGTCGATGGAGCTATCAATTATCCTCGCCATGAGGCTGCCACCTCTGTTGTGGCTCGCCCACCGATGCTCTGCCAAGGTTGCGGCCACCGCGATGTATATGGCGCTCTGAATGATGCCCTCAAGAAGTATGAGTCGCCCAAGGTTTTCGGCGATATCGGATGCTATACCCTCGGTTTCCTCAAGCCTTTCAATGCCATCGATACTTGCGTCGATATGGGCGCTTCCATCACTATGGCCAAGGGTGCCGCCGATGCCGGCCAGTTCCCTTCGCTCGCTATCATCGGTGACTCTACCTTCACCCATAGCGGCATGACCGGACTCCTCGATGCCATCAATGAGAATAGCAATATCGTAGTGATCATCTCCGACAACCTTACCACCGGCATGACCGGAGGCCAGGATTCACAAGGCACCGGCAAGATTGAAGATATATGCCGTGGCCTCGGCGCTGATTCGGCTCATGTGCGCACCATCGATTCCCTCCCCAAGAACCATGATATCATGGTCGACCTCTTCTGCGAGGAAATCAATTACCCCGGCCTATCGGTTATCGTCTCTCGTCGCGAGTGCATACAGACTGCTCGTCGCCACGCTTCTAAAAAACAGTAGTCCAACCCCACCCAATTTTAGATTATCATGAAATCAGATATAGTTCTCGCAGGCGTCGGAGGTCAAGGCATACTCACGATCGCTACTATCCTCGGCGGTGCTGCCCTCGCCGACAATCTTTTCCTCAAACAAGCCGAAGTCCACGGCATGAGCCAACGTGGCGGCGATGTCCAGTCTAATCTCCGCCTCAGCTCGAACCCCATATTCTCGGATCTTATCCCTCTCGGTGGTGCCGACCTGATCGTCTCCCTCGAGCCCATGGAGGCGCTCCGTTATATCCAATTCCTCGATGCCGAGGGTTGGATCGTTACTAACTCCGCTCCTTTCGTGAATATTGATAATTATCCTGAGATGGAGACAATCCAACAGGAACTCGCCAAGCATCCTCATGTCGTGTCGTTCGATATGGATGAACTCGCCAAGGAGGTCGCTTCGGCGCGTAGCTCAAACCTCGTGCTCCTCGGTGCCGCTTCTCCTTTCATCGAAATGGATGTCGAGAAAATCGAAACCGCAATCCGAAATCTATTCGCCCCCAAGGGCGAGAAGATTGTCGAGGCTAATATCACTGCTTTCAGAGCCGGCCGCGAACGCGCTCTGCAGATCGCCGGCCGCTAACCGTTTTGTCTTATCTGCATTATTATTCTACTGCCGATCTTTCTCTCTCCCTCTTTTTTTATACCTTATTTCTTTATACCATCTTCTCTACTATGTTCCCAATTTCCAACGATACTTTTGATGCCGCCGTCGAGCGACTCAATATATTGGATGTTGACAATGCTACCATCCGCCAAATTTGCTCCCTTGCCGGAGAACTCGAAAAGGAGGCCGGCCAACCTATGGTGCATCTCGAAATCGGTAATCCCGGTCTCGAGGCGGAGGCCATCGGCGTGAAGGCTGAAATGGAGGCTCTCGCTTCAGGCATCGCCAATCAGTATCCTCCCATCACCGGTATCCCTCAACTCAAAGAGGCAGGCTCGGATTTCATCAAGGCTTTCCTCAATATCGATATCGCTCCTAAGGGTATTATCCCTACCGTAGGATCGATGCAGGCTGCCTTTACCCTTCAGCTCCTCCTCTCACAGAGATCGGAAGGTAAGAACAAAATGCTGTACCTTAACCCCGGTTTCCCCGCACATTTCACTCAGACTCGTGCCCTCGGTATCCCCTCGGAGGCTTTCGATATCTATAGCTATCGCGGCGAAGCTCTCGAAGCAAAACTCGAGTCGATCCTCTCCAAGGGCGACATCTCCGGTATCCTATATAACAACCCCAACAATCCCGCTTGGACCAATCTCACCGAAACCGAACTCGAGATCATCGGCCGTCTCGCTACCAAGTATGACTGCATAGTCCTTGAGGATCTCGCCTATTTCGGTATGGATTTCCGCACCAATATCAGCTGTCCCGGTGTGCCTCCTTTCGGACCTACTGTGGCTCGCTATACCGACAATTATATCCTTCTCCTCTCGGCTTCAAAGATCTTCAGCTATGCCGGCCAACGTATCGCTCTCGTTTGCATCGGCGATAATTTATATAGCCGAAAGTTCGAGGCTCTCAAGAATAGATATAATATGCCCGCTTTTGGCGACGCTTATATCTTCGGTATCCTCTATTGCGCATCTTCCGGCACTGCACATTCCGCTCAGTTCGCTTTCGCTGCTATGCTCCAAGCTGCCGCCAAGGGAGAACTCAAGTTCATCGAACATTGCTCCGAATATGGCAGACGTGCCTCCATCGTCAAACCAATGTTCACCCAAAATGGTTTTAATATAGTATATGATATGGATGGCGATCAGCCCATCGCCGACGGGTTCTTCTTTACCATCGGTTATCCCGGCATGTCGGGCGCTGCTCTCCAGAAGGAACTCATGAAGTATGGCGTCTCTTCCATCTCGCTGAAGACCACCGGCTCCGTTCAGGAGGGTATCCGCGGTTGCGTATCCATGATCTCTACCCACGATGATTTCGCCCGCCTCGAGTCTTATCTCCAGGCTTTCCATCGCGATCATCCCTTCTAATATTTTTATTATTAACCCTCATCGGCTTTTTTCGTTATGTCTTACCATAATATTAAGTTCGTCTCGGCTCAAGAGGCTGTCAGCATCATCAAGGATGGCGATTATGTCTACCTCCAAGGCTCTACCTCCACCCCCGAGGAACTCGAACTTGCCCTCGCCAATCGTGGCTCCGAACTCAAGAATGTAACCATCTATACCGGCTTCGGCGTCTGCCGTGGCAAGTCCCCACTTTGCCGCCCCGAGTATAAGGATGCCTTCAAGATCAATTCTTTCTTCGTTAATAATTCTTTCCGCGATTGGATCAATGAGGGTTATGGTTCCACCACTCCATGTTTCCTCAGCGAGGTGCCTCGACTCATCCGTCAAGATTATTGGCCTGTCAATGTTGTCTTGCTCAACTGCTCTCTCCCCAATGAGGAGGGATATGTCAGCTTCGGCGTTTCGGGAGACGTGGCTTGCTCGGCTGTCGAACGTGCCGACCGCATTATCGCGCAGATCAACCCCAATATGCCCTTCTCTTACGGAGACCCGGTGGTCCATATCTCGCGTATTAATGCCTGTGTACGTTCCGAAACACCTCTGGTCGAAGTGCCTACTCCCACTCCCACCGAGGCGGAAGTCCGGATCGGTCAACTCATCGCGCAGCATATCCCCGATGGCGCTACCCTCCAGATCGGTGTCGGCGGAATCCCCAATGCTGTCATCAGCGCTCTGGCTGACCATCAGCACCTCGGACTGCACACCGAGGCTATGACTGACGGCGTACTCCCTCTCCTCGAGAAGGGGGTGATCGACAATTCGCTCAAAAAAATCCTCCCCGGAAAGTCCGTAGCATCTCTCGCTCTCGGCTCGAAGGCTCTCTATGATTATATGGATGGCAATAAGGATATCGTTTTCCGAGATGTCGCTTGGACCAACGACCCTTACGTCATCGGCGCTAACCCAAAGGTTATGTCGATCAATTCTTGCCTCGAAATCGACCTCACCGGACAAATTTGTGCCGACTCGATCGGTCCCAGAATCTTCTCCGGTGTCGGCGGCCAACATGACTTCGTATTCGGCTCTTCTCTCTCCGAAGGTGGCATCTCTTTCCTCGCTATGCTTGCCACCACCGGCAAGGGTCTCAATAAGATCAAACCTTTCCTCACCGAGGGTGCCGGCGTCGTTACCACTCGTTTCCAGACACATTTCGTCGTCACCGAGTATGGTGCTGTCAATCTCCGGGGCAAGTCTATTGCCGAACGAGCAAAGCTGCTTATCTCAATCGCTGCTCCCCAATTCCGCGAGGAACTCGAAAGAGCAGCTTTCCAACGCTTCGGCCACGCCTTCTCCTCTTTCCACCCACTAAGCTAATTCTTCTCTATATCTCATCTCGTTCCTCCTCACCCGCGACTCCTTTAGGTTGCTCGGGTGAGGAGATTTTTTTTATATCTCTTCCGGCAGGAGTTCTATTCATATCTCTTCCTCTCAGTCGATTTTTTTCCTATCTGATGCAATAATATCCAATACTTTCCGTTCATATTAAGTGTTATTGTGTAAACACCCCTTATCTCTCCTTAACCCGTAACCCGTAACCCGTAACCTGTAACCCGTAACCCGTAACCCGTAACCTGTAACCCGTAACCTGTAACCCGTAACCCGTAACCTGTAACCCATAACCCATAACCCACAATATGTCTCATCATCACCATCATCACGCTGACTCTCTCTTGCGCTCTATCCCCGATGAGGGTACCAGTCAGGCGCGCGCCATACGCCGTGTGGTCCGCATCGGTTGTATCATCAATTTTATCCTCATGGGTCTCAAACTCGGTGCCGGTTATTTCGGCCATTCCGAAGCACTCTTCGCCGATGGCTTCCATTCCCTAAATGATGTCGCTGCCGATATCATCATGCTCATTTTCGTCGGCATCTCCTATCGCCAACCCGATCGACGTTTCAATTACGGTTATGGAAAGTTTGAAACGTTCTCTTCTTTCCTTATGTCTTCTCTCTTGCTCGTGATCTCCATAATGATCGCCTTCGAAGCAGGAGAGTCGATCATCGCCTATTTCAACGGTGAGGAACTCGACCAACCCGATTTCTGGACTTTCGTTGTGGTCCTCTTCGCCATCTGCTGCAAGGAGGGGCTTTATCGCTTCTATTCCGCCGTGGGAAGAAGCGTGGATTCCAAAGCCCTCGTCGCTAACGCATGGCATCATCGCAGCGATGCACTCGCTTCCGTGGCTACTCTCGTAGGAGTATCTTGCGCCCATTTCTTCGGTCCCGCGTTCCGAATTTTCGACCCGGTCGCCTCACTCGTCATCGCTTGCTTTATCTTTATACCGGCTCTCAGACTATTCGTGCCTTCTTTCGCAGAACTCATGGAACATTCCCTCCCCAAAGCGGATGTCGAGAAGGCGCGTGGCCTGATTTCTGCCATTCCCGATGTTAAGGATGTCGTCTCAATCCGCTCTCGCCGAAACGGCCATTTCCTTTTCTTCGACATCGATATTAAGGTTGATCCTAACATCTCTCTCAAAGAGTGTCAGCAGATCTCCAAACAGATCGAAGATGGCTTCCATCGCGATTTCTGCTCGCATGTCACTCTTTCTTTCAGATTTTTTTCCTAAATTTGCACTTTGGAATAGACCGGCGTGCATACTCTGTCTCTTTCGATGCTTCCGTTGCATTCTCCCGGCCTAAAGTATTAGAATAATGAAAACTAACGTAGCAGTATTTTTCGGAGGTCGTTCCGTCGAGCATGAGATCTCCGTGATTTCAGCCCTCCAGGCTATCAATGCATTCGACCGGGATAAGTATAATATCATCCCTGTTTATATCTCTAAGCAGGGTAGATGGTTCACCGGTGAGAACCTTCTGAACCTGAAGAATTACAAAAACCTCGACACCCTCACCGCTGAGGCCACCGAGGTGTTCATGCGCCCCGAGTATGGCGATTACAACCTCTATCAGGCGAAAACGTCGTTCTTCTCGCGTCGTAATCCCATAGTCGCTACTCTCCATCTCGCCATCCCCGTGCTTCATGGCACCAACGGCGAGGATGGTATCTTCGAAGGCCTCCTCGAGACAATCGGCATCCCTTTCGCTGGCTGTAACACCCTCTCGTCTGCCAATGGCATGGATAAGATCACTATGAAGATGATTCTAAACGCCGAGGGTATTCCCGTGGTCGACTATGTCTGGTTCACCGACTGTCAGTGGAACGCCGGACATGATGAAATAATACAAAAAATCGAGTCAAAACTCGGTTACCCTGTGATCGTGAAGCCTGCCAACCTCGGATCGTCAGTCGGCATCGGCACTGCCGCCGACCGCGATGAACTTATCGAGCGTATCAACAATGCCGAGAAGTTCTCGCAGCGTATCATCGTCGAGCACATGGTCGAACAACTCAAGGAGATCAACTGCTCTGTCCTCGGCGACGCCGATGAGCATATCAGCTCCGTATGCGAGGAGCCTATCAAAAGCGGTAAGTTCCTATCTTACGAAGATAAGTATATGGGCGGCACCAAGACCAACCAAGGCATGCAGTCCAGCGATAAGAGAATACCCGCCGAGCTCCCCGAGCAGGTCAGCGAACGTATCCGTTTCATAGCAGGCGAAACGTTCAGAGTCCTCTCTTGCCATGGCGTGAGCCGCGTCGATGTTATGATCGATGAGAAGGATGGTTCGATCTATGTCAATGAGATTAACACTATCCCCGGATCTCTCTCTTTCTATCTCTGGGAGGCTTCTGGGATATCCTTCTCTCAGCTCATGGATCGTCTCGTCGCGCTCGCCCTCAAACGCAAACGTGCCACCGATCGTAAGACTTTCACCTACGATCGTAATATCTTCGCCCTCGGCGGTGGCACTAAGGGTGCCAAAGGTGCCAAAGGTGCAAAAATGTAATATAATACCCCCTGTATAATTTATTCATATCCTCCATTTTATGAAACATTTTAAGGAATATAGCAAACAACTCAACCTCTCTGACATCAATAAGGAGATGCTCGAGGTCTGGGATGCTCACTCGCTGTTCGAACGCTCTATGAAGGAGCGCGAAGGTTGCCCCTCTTTCGTCTTCTATGAAGGTCCCCCTTCTGCCAATGGTATGCCCGGCATCCACCATGTCATGGCCCGTACCATCAAGGATATCGTATGCCGTTACAAGACCATGAAGGGTTTCCATGTAAAACGCAAAGCAGGCTGGGATACCCACGGTCTCCCCGTCGAACTTGGCGTCGAAAAAACTTTGGGTATTAATAAGGAGGATATAGGCAAGAAGATTTCTGTCGATGAGTATAACGCCGCTTGCCGACGCGAGGTCATGAAGTATACTAAGGAGTGGACCGACCTTACCCATAAGATGGGGTATTGGGTCGATCTCGAAAATCCTTATATCACTTACGATAATCGTTATATCGAGTCTGTGTGGTGGCTCCTCGCTCAGCTCTATAAGAAGGGTTTCCTATATAAGGGTTATACCATCCAACCATATTCTCCCGCTGCCGGTACAGGCCTCAGCTCGCATGAGCTCAACCAGCCCGGTTGCTACCGCGATGTCAAGGACCTTACAGCTACCGTCCTCTTCGATATCGTTGACCCCAAGCCCGAAATGCAGGGTTGGGGGCGCCCATGCTTTATGGCTTGGACCACAACACCCTGGACTCTCCCCTCTAACACTGCCCTCTGCGTCGGACCCAAGTTCGACTATGTCGCTGTCCGCACCTTCAATCCTTATACCGGCGAGAAAATCACTATAGTCCTCGCCGAAGTGCTCCTGCCCGCTTATTTCAAAAAGGATGCCGATAAGGTCGCCCTCGAGGAGTATAAGCCCGGCGATAAACTCGTGCCTTATCAGATCGTAGGCCGCTGGACAGGCGAGCAACTCGTCGGTATGCATTATCAGCAACTCATGCCCTGGGTCAAGCCCACCGAACGCGTCGATGAGTTCGCTCCCGATTATGTCAAGGAGTATGCCGCCGCACATCCCGACAAGGTCTATAAAGTCGCTAATGACTCTTTCGTCGAAATCTCGGAGTGCGCTTTCCGCGTCATCCCCGGCGATTATGTCACCACTGACGATGGTACCGGTATCGTGCATATCGCTCCCACTTTCGGTGCCGACGATGCCAAGGTGGCTAAGGCCGCTTCCATCCCACCTCTCTTTATGATCAATCTCAAGGGGGAAACGCGCCCTATGGTCGACCTCACCGGTAAGTTCTACCTCACCGAAGATCTCGCCGAGAAGTTTGTCGATTCTTGCGTCAATAAGGAGGCTTACGCCGAGTATGCCGGACGCTTCGTGAAGAATGCTTACGATCCTCGCTACACCAAGGATGGCCGCTATGATGAGGCTGCCGCACTCGCCGACGATGACCTCAATGTCGACCTCTGCATCGCCCTCAAGAAGGATAGCAAGGCTTTCCGCACCGAAAAGCATGTCCACAATTATCCCCACTGCTGGCGCACAGATAAGCCTGTGCTTTATTATCCCCTCGATAGCTGGTTCATCCGAACTCCTATGGCGCGCAATCGTCTCCTCGAACTCAATGAGACTATCAAGTGGAAACCGGCTGCCACCGGTACTGGCCGCTTCGGTAAGTGGCTCGAAAATGTTCAGGATTGGAACCTCTCCCGCTCTCGATATTGGGGTACGCCTCTCCCCATCTGGCGCACCGAGGATGGCCGCGAGGAAATAATCATCGAAAGCTATCAGCAACTATATGACCTGATCGAAGTCTCTGTCGAAAAGGGATTTATGTCTTCCAATCCCCTCAAGGATAAGGGATTTGTGCCCGGCGATTATTCCGCCGCAAATTATGACCGTATCGACATCCACCGCCCTTATGTCGACCATATCATCCTCGTCTCTGAGTCGGGAAAACCTATGAAACGTGAAACTGACCTAATCGACGTATGGTTCGATTCCGGTGCCATGCCTTACGCTCAGATCCATTATCCCTTCGAGAATAAGGAACTCCTCGATTCGGGTGAGGTATATCCCGCAGATTTCATCGCCGAGGGTGTCGACCAGACTCGTGGCTGGTTCTTTACTCTCCATGCCATCGCCACTATGGTGTTCGATTCCGTCGCTTATAAGGCGGTGATCTCCAATGGCCTCGTGCTCGATAAGTTCGGTAATAAGATGTCGAAGCGTTTGGGCAATGCAATCGACCCATTCGGCAATATCGAGCGTTTCGGTATAGACCCCGTCCGCTGGTACATGATCTCGAACTCCGCACCCTGGGATAACTTGAAATATGACGAAGCAGGTGTCGAGGAGGTGAGCCGTAAACTCTTCTCTACCCTCTACAATACCTATAAGTTCTTCGCCCTCTATGCCAATGTAGACGGATTTACAGGCGCCGAACCGGCTGTCGACCTTGCCAAGCGTCCCGATATCGACCGCTGGATCCTGTCGCTCCTCAATTCGTTAATCCGCGAAGTCGAGGAGGCGCTCGATGATTATGAACCCACCAAGGCTGCGCGTGCCATCGAGACGTTCGTCAATGACCACCTCTCCAACTGGTATGTGCGCCTCAATCGTAAACGTTTCTGGTCGAATGGCGCCGCTGAGGATAACCTCGCCGCTTATCAGACCCTCTTCGAGTGTCTCAAGACTGTAGCACTCCTCATGGCTCCTTTCTCGCCTTTCTATTCCGATAAACTCTATGCCGACTTGATGGCTCCTTCCCTCCCCGAGGGTGAGTATGTGTCTGTCCATCTCGCCGATTTCCCCAAGGTCGATGACGATGCTATCGATCCCGCTCTCGAACGTAGCATGAACCTTGCGCAGGTGGCTACATCCAATGTGCTCGCTCTCCGCCGTAAGGTTAACATCAAGGTGCGTCAGCCTCTCTCCACTCTCTCGATCCCTGTCGTTGATGAGGAGCAACGCCGCTCGTTCGAGGCTGTCAAGGATATCATCCTCGATGAGGTCAACGTTAAGTCGATCAAACTCGTCGATAATGAGGAGTCCGGGCTCGTGAAGCGTGTTAAGGCTGATTTCAAGAAACTTGGCCCCAAGTATGGCAAGATCATGAAGGATCTCGGCAAGGCTATCACCGCTATGTCGCAGAAGGATATCGCTTCGCTCGAAAAGACAGGCGAGTTCAAGTTCGTCGACCTCCCCGGTGAGCCCGTAGTCACTCTTGATGATGTCGAGGTAATCCCCGAGGATATCCCCGGTTGGCTCGTCTCGAATGAGGGCAATGTCACTGTAGCTCTCGATGTCACCATCACCCCCGAACTCAAAAATGAGGGTATGGCGCGCGAACTCATCAACCGTATCCAGAACATCCGCAAGTCTTCCGATTTCGAGATAACCGACCGCGTTAGCGTTACACTCTCTCCCACACCCTCTGTACGCGCTGCCGTCGAGGCGTTCGGCGATTATATCGCCACTCAGGTGCTCGCCACCGAAATCGCTTTCTCCGACGGGCTCGCCGGAGACGATGTGGTCGAACTCGATGTCGATGGTGAGAAGATCTTGGTGCGCGTTAAGCGTTAATCGATCTCTTATCCATATCTTATGTTACACTGATTCGCGATAATTTTTGCGATTATGTCTGATTCTATTTCACCTGTCAATACGCGTGACGCCGAAGGAGTTAATCCCTCGGCGTTGCGCCATTATCTCGGTTGGATCGCCGCTGCTGTCATCATACTCCTACTCGTGGCTGACCAGGCCATCAAGATCTGGGTCAAAACCCATTTCTACCTCGGCGAGGATTATGAAATTTGCTCTTGGTTCCACCTCCGCTTTATCGAAAACAATGGCATGGCGTTCGGCCTCGAACTTTGGAATAAACTCCTCCTTACGTTCGGCCGTATCGTCGCTGTCGCCGGTTTGATATGGTGCCTCCGGAAGGCTATCGCTCACACCGAACTCCGCTCCGGGTTCGTCATCGCTCTCGCCATGATCACTGCCGGTGCTGCCGGCAATATCTTCGATTGCATCTTCTATGGCGTAATCTTCGATGCCCCATTTCCCCCGGATGTCGCTTCCATTTGCCCTGACGCCGGTGGGTATGCCAATTGGTTCGAAGGTAGGGTAGTGGATATGTTCTATTTCCCATTCTTCGACTTCTATTGGCCTGACTGGATGCCTTTCGTCGGCGGCAATTATTTCGAGTTTTTCGCCTATATTTTCAATGTCGCCGATGCCTCTATCTGCGTGGGACTCGCTCTGATGCTTATCTTCTTTAATTCAGATATGCAACACGCTTTCTCTCTCGCCGATAATAAGTTGAAACATCTCTTTAAGAAGTCTGACTCCAAGTCGTGATCCCGTTTAGTCTAATCTCCGGTATAACTCATTCGAGATCGCGCGGCTCGTTGGCTGATTAAATTTATTTCGATCATGGATATTCGTAAGTTTTTCCTCTTTTGCAGCCTGGCGCTGATCGTCTCTTGCGTCAAGCGCCCCGACGGCGTTTTGTCGGACAGCGAGATGGTGCCTATTCTTGCAGATATCCAGATCGCTGAGGCTTACGTACGTACCACCTCCCTGACTCCTAACGACCCTCGCAGCGAGCTGCTCGTAAATTATGTGCTCGACAGTCATGGTGTGTCCCGCGCCGAGTTCGACTCCACCATGGCGTGGTATGGCAGAAACACCGATAAGTATTATGCCCTCTGCGAGAAGGTCGAAAAGCGTATCGCCAAGCGTCGTGATAAGTTCGATGGCCTCGCTCCCATCTCCGATGAGTCTGCCAACGATATCTGGTCTTACCCCCGTTTCTCTCTCGTATCTCCCAACTCCGGGTCGAATGCCCTCGAGTTCTCGATCCCTACTTCCGGAGTCAAACCGGGAGAACGTCTCCAACTCAAGATGCGCACCAACGAACTCTTTTTCGGTACTGCCATTCTCGGTGTCGAATATGAGAATGGTCTGAAGTCTTACGTCTTCCGCAATTACACCTCCGTCAAACGGATCAAACTTGCCTTCCAGACTGACTCCGCCCAACGTGTGAGCCGAGTCTTCGGCAATTTTACCTTCTCTGAAGAGGCTCGCATCCCTCAATGGCTTGACAGTATCTCCCTGAACATCCTCCCCTTCGACACCCTCGAATACCAAACCATCAATGGCCAACGCTACGCCCGCACCCCGGTGCGCCGTCGCCCCATACACCCCGACTCCCTCCCCGCATCAGCCGGAGTCAATACTCTCCCCGGTTCTGTAACATCCCGACCCTCTCCCGCCACCCCCGGCTTTATCCCCGGCCATGGCCCCAAAAAGTCCATAATTATAGATTAAAGCTCCTCTCGTGCAGAATTGGTTCTTGTGTTAGAGCTTTAGCCTTCCAACCCGGCGCCGAATTGGTTCTTGTGTGTGTGCTTTAGCCCTCCAACCCGGCGCCGAATTGGTTCTTGTGTGAGAGCTTTAGCCCTCCAACCCGGCGCCGAATTGGTTCTTGTGTGAGAGCTTTAGCCCTCCAACCCGGCGCCGAATTGGTTCTTGTGTGTGCTTTAGCCCTCCAACCCGGCGCCGAATTGGTTCTTGTGTGTGAGCTTTAGCTCTCTTTATTAAAAGCGAGCGATGCTCGCTATGATTATTATCTCTTATTATGCCACTACTTCTGATCGCTCCTTCCATATCAATCTGTGACGGCTCCGACTCTCCCCGAGTCCATCACTCTGCCATCCTCGCATTCGAAGCCCCCGGCTTCAATTCCATTTCCGACTTATACCTCTCCCTGAAAAGAGGCAATGAAATACCCATCTCCCCCATCTCCATCTCCCCCTGCCTCGCCGAGACTCCTTTCACCATCCAAGCAGAAGCCCCAATCACTCTAACCCCAATTACTCCTACCTCCACGACTCCTACCTCCCTCGCCACCCATCTCCTCGCTATGCCTTAACCCCTCATCCCTCTTTTTAGCCACCCATCTCCTCGCTATGCCTTAACCCCACCTCCCCTTTTTTAGCCACCCATCTCCTCGCTATGCCTTAACCCCACCTCCCCCTTTTAGCCACCCATCTCCTCGCTATGCCTTAACCCCACCTCCATCTCCACCCTTCTCCTCGCTATGACTTAACCCCTCCTCCCCCTTTTTAGCCACCCCTCTCTCCTTCCCTTCTTCAGCTTGGTTCTGTGTGAGAGCTTTAGCTCTCCGTAGACACCTCTACACACGCATTCGTTATGCAAAATTCTTCGTTTTATTGTATCCTTTAACATCTTTTTTTTAATTTTTTTGCCTTTTTTCTTGCTTTTCCTCTTTTTTGATTGTAACTTTGCGTCCGTATGCGGTAATTCGATCGCCTTATCGGCCTCTTTTTATCTCACACATCTCTAATCAATCTGAAGTGTAACTTATAACTGAAACTGCCTATAGCCAACTGTTACCCAAATCAAACCAACAATTAAGCATGGCAAAATCCTCTGTTCTCACTGACGAAATGCTCGTCAGAGAGTATGCTGAAGGGAACAACGATGCGTTCGATACCCTTCTCCGCCGTCACCAAGACCGCATTTATAGCTACATACTTCGGGTCATTAAAAACGAAGATGTCGCCAACGATATCTTTCAAGAGACTTTCGTTAAGGCTATTATGACTATCAGACAGGGACGTTATACCGAAAATGGTAAATTCCCCGCCTGGATTTCTCGTATTGCACATAATCTTATCATCGATTATTACCGCCAAGAAAAGTCGGAAAACCTCCAAAGTGTCGACCTTACTGAAGTCGACATCCTCAATCGTCGGGATCTTTGCGAGGATACTATCGAAGATGTGATCATCACCGACCAAATCTTCGCTGATGTCAAATACCTTATCGAGGAGCTCCCCGACCTTCAGAAGGAGGTCCTCAAGATGAGATATTACCAGGGTCTTAGCTTCAAGGAAATCGCCGAACTCACCGGCGTAAGCATCAACACTGCCCTCGGCAGAATGCGCTACGCCATCCTTAACCTCCGTCGAATCGCCCACGACAAAGACATTATCTTAACAATATAACCCTCCCTCTCTCCTATACCCACCCTCCCCATTTTTCCTCTCCATCCTCCCACATCAAGCCCGCCAGAAGCGGGCTTTCCTCTTTTGTCTTCGGGTGGCGAGCGGAGCAGTTTGTCTTTGGGTGTTACGGCGTAGCCTCTTTTGTCTTCGGGTGGCGAGCGGAGCGAGCTTTTTTCTTACACTCCTCGGCCTGCATATAAAAGAATAAGGGCGTAAACTTAATTACACCCTTATGATTCTTTTTTTGTTAATCAATTGACGTCGGTAGGTCCGCTTTCTCTTTCTTTTAATGAGTCTTTTCGCGGTATCAGACCTTCCTTTTGTTTTCTCTTCGCAGAGATCATTTCGCCCTTAAGATCGATTACCTTATAATCGCGTCTTAATTCACGATCATGGAGCCTAACGCACATCCCTGTACTGTCACACAGGTGCGGGCAAACTGCCGGATGAAATTGATCGTCGCTGCCTTCGGAGAAGTGATGATGCTTATTCTTACATCTTCTGTTGATAAATTGGAGGAATCATTAACCATAGGCAATCTATTTTATATTACATCTTTATAACGCATATTTATCCCCCTTTATTATCTAAACAACCTCTTTTTTTATTCTTTTATTTATTCCCCTCTCCCCTTCCCCGCTCTTTTTTACACCCTTACCGACCCCGCTATTTGCTCTTTCCATCTTTTTTGTCATATCATTTTGCTCTTTTTTTACCTCGTTTTATATATCATTTGCAAGTTTTTTACTATTTTTGCAAAATCTTATTTACTTTTTGTAAGCGACTATCATCTTTCCTTCGTGTCAGCCGCATCTCCCTCCATCCTCTTCTCGTCGCGCTGTCGATATATGTCGCTGTTCTTACTTTTTTTACTTTATTCCTATGGAAGAAATTATCAAAGATGACGATCTCGTGAATGGTTCCGGTCTCAACTTCGTGGAACAAGAAATTGCTGACGACCTCGCCGCCGGCAAAAATGGTGGCAGACTCAACACCCGTTTCCCGCCCGAACCTAACGGCTATCTGCATATCGGCCACGCCAAGGCTTTCATCATGGACTTCGGCGCCGCCGAAAAGTTCGGTGGTACTTGCAACCTCCGCTTCGACGACACAAATCCCCAAAAAGAGGATACTGAATATGTCAACGCCATTATGGAGGATATCCATTGGCTCGGTTATGACTGGGGCGACCGCCTATATTACGCCAGCGATTATTTCCAACAGCTCTTCGACCTCGCCATCCGTCTCATCAAGGAGGGTAAGGCTTACGTCGATGAGCAGACTTCCGAGCAAATCGCTCAGCAGAAGGGCACTCCCACCACTCCCGGCACCAACTCCCCATTTCGCGACCGCCCCATCGAGGAAAACCTCGACCTCTTCCTCCGTATGAACAAGGGCGAGTTTGACGAGGGTTCTA
This sequence comes from Lepagella sp., assembly GCA_051878555.1. Classification (GTDB taxonomy): domain Bacteria; phylum Bacteroidota; class Bacteroidia; order Bacteroidales; family Muribaculaceae; genus Lepagella. The sequence continues at coordinate 20,785 of JBJEKI010000016.1, forward strand.
TGGTGCTACGCGCCAAAATCGATATGGCAAGCGACAATATGCACTTCCGCGATCCTATCATGTATCGCATCATCAAGACTCCCCACTGGCGCACCGGCGATACCTGGAAGGTATACCCCATGTACGACTATGCTCACGGTCAGAGCGACTATTTCGAAGGCGTTACTCACTCCATCTGTACCCTCGAGTTCGTGCCTCACCGCCCCCTCTACGAGTATTTCGTCAAGGAACTCGCCGATGAGTCTTACTGCCCTCGTCAGATCGAGTTCAACCGCCTCAACCTCACATACACTGTGATGAGCAAACGTAAACTCCTCCAGCTCGTCAAGGAGGAGCTCGTGTCTGGTTGGGATGATCCCCGTATGCCCACTCTCAAGGGTCTCCGTCGACGCGGTTACACCCCGGAGTCTATCAAGGATTTTGTTGCTCGTATCGGTTACACCCGTTATGAGGCTCTCAACCATATCGAACTCCTCGAACACTCCATCCGCGAAAACCTCAACAAGACCGCCACTCGTGTCAGCGTTGTCCAAAATCCGGTCAAACTCATCCTCGACAATTATCCTGCCGATCTCACCGAGACCATGACCATGGAGAATAATCCCGAAAATCCCGCCGAAGGCTCTCACGAGATGCCCTTCTCCCGCGAACTCTGGATCGAACGCGAAGATTTCATGGAGAATCCTCCCAAGAAGTTCTTCCGCCTTTCTCCCGACAAGGAGGTGCGACTCAAGGGTGCTTATATCATCAAATGCACCGGTGTTGTCAAGGATGAGAATGGCGAAATCACAGAGATCCACGCTACATACGATCCTGAAACCCGTAGCGGCCTCCCCGGCTCCGATCGCAAGGTTAAGGGTACTCTCCATTGGGTATCTGTGCCTACAGCCGTTGACGCCGAAATCCGCGATTACGACCGCCTCTTCAGTGTCGAGAATCCAGGCGCTTACGATGGCGATTTCCGCGATCTGATCAATCCCGATTCTCTCAAGGTAAGAAGCAATGTCAAGTTGGAGCCATGGCTCGCCGAGCGTATCAATGCCGGCGACCATTACCAATTCCAACGCCTCGGATATTACGTCGTTGACCCCGATACGACTCCCTCTCACCCCGTCTTCAATAAGACAGTAGGTCTGAAAGACTCCTGGGCAAAAATAGCCAATAAATAAAACATAAAAGCAAAAAAAATCCCGCCGACTTGGTCGGCGGGATTTTTTTGTTAGCCACTTCGAGTAGCAGTTTGTCTTCGGGTGATACTGCGTAGCCTTTTGTCTTCGGGTGCGAGCGTAGCGAGTCTTTTCTCGGCGAGTCTTTCCTATCCCTTGACGAGCCGTAGTGCCACCCAGCGCGAGTCGCTCACAAGTCGAGTCTTTTCCTGTAGACCATAGCGGCTCGCTGCCTCGGCGATCATCGCAATGTCCGTGTCATAGAACCCACTTAGCAGCATCTCTCCTCCCGACTTCAGACGCGACGCATACCGGTCGATATCTCCCAGGATGATATTCCTGTTGATATTCGCAAAGAGATAGTCTGCCGACTCAAGACCCGATAGGGCAGTGGCATCGCCATGGATCAAATCCATCTGCACCCCGTTGAGCGTTACGTTCTCTTTGGCATTCTCATAGGCTGCCTCATCGATCTCGATGCCGACGACGCTCTCGGCACCACGCATCGCTGCCAAGATACCCAAGATGCCCGTGCCCGTGCCCATATCGATCACGCTCTTGCCATTCATCTCCAACTCAAGTATATGCTTCACCATCTGTGACGTCGTGTCGTGATGTCCCGTGCCAAATGCCATCTTCGGATCGATCACAATGTCATATTCCGCATCCGGTACTTCCCGGTGGAAGGTGGAGTGGATCACACATCTTCCCTCGATCAATATCGGCTTGAAATAATTCTTCTCCCACTCTTCGTTCCAATCTTCTCCCTCTATCACTTCGCCGCTGATCTTGAAGTCTGCATCCATCGGAAAGTCGGTCAGTGCCTCTTCAGCTATTTTGACCCCATCCCCCGCCTCTCGCTTGATATAGGCGGTGAGCCCACTACCATCCGGCTCAAACGATTCAAACCCTGCATCTGCCAGATAGGCCGCTGCAAGGTCTGTCTTATCTTCCGTGGCTTCCGCCACGTCGATCCTTACTCGATAATAGTCGTTCATCTTTGATGCTATTATTGTCGTTCTGCTTTTTGATTGTTCTTATTTCTTCCCCTTGATGAGACGATAGCCTTTCCTTATCACCCCTATGGCTGAAAGCCCCAACACTACATAGTCGAACGCCTTGAGACCCCGCAATGCATTCCCGGCAAGCTTGCTGAGAAGTGAGTATTTACCCTCTCCCGACAGTGCCTTGTCGCGACTGCTGCGGTGTGCCGGATTGAGCCCCTTGACCGATTCAAGCAGCTTCTCTTTGGCAAATTCCTTGCGTATCGCCAACATCGCCCGCTGATAGCGCAACTCTTCGATCGTATATCCCTCAAACACTGCTTCACTTGCAGCCACCGAAGATGGAGTCGTTATTTTTCCCTTGTTCATAGTTCAATCTCGTTTAGAGCGCGTTCCTTAGAGCGCGTTCCTTAAATTTTTGGGGTCGTAGGGGCGGATATTTTTGAGCAGA
>JBJEKI010000017.1:0-5546 GCA_051878555.1 Lepagella sp.
CGCTCAATTTTACAATCTGAAATCAGCAAGTTGAACTTGCGAAACTTAAATTATTTGATAAATTTTCGATATCATCCAGATCTTCGGGATAGGAGTATAAAGCATCCAAATATAATCTCATTGTCGCATTTGCAACACTTCCATCGTTTGATACGAATGTGGTGTGATCACTAAATTTGTAAAAGTTAATTGTTTGATAATAACCTTGAATAAATTCTTCAGAACTTAATATTTGAACTTCTAAGGATGAGAGACCATCTTGCAGTGATGTCGTACTATATTCATTATGAAATAATTTTTCAAGTATCAAGTTGTGTTTAACACCAATTTCTTGTAAATTCGTTTTCCCAGTGGGTAATCTCAAAGTGATATCATTAGGATAATAAAGACTGTAATTGGGATTATCTTCCAACACAGATATATATGCAGAAGCTAACATATCGGGAGATAAAATATTGTCGTTAGATCTTGTGGTTCTATATGCAGCATAAGATGCTCCAACACCACCGATCAGTCCACCTACAAGTGCTCCAGCAATAGCACCTTTGGGCCCAAACAAGCTACCTACTCTTAATCCAATACGTCCAATTTCATAAGCTCCTCCTACATCTGCTCCGGCGATAGAACATGCAGATAAGATTTTTCTTGTGCCGGATTTAGTGGCAGGTTGAGACGCAATGAGACTGTCATTAAGAGCGGTGAGGTCAGATAGTAATTTTGATTCTTCGAGTTGAACATTTTGTGATGTTTCAACGACATCACGAGCGTTTTCTTCATTATTGCAAGAACATAAAGCAAATGCAATAACAACTGAGAAAAGAATGAAAATCTTTTTCATTAGTGGTTTACTTGTTAATAATTTCCCTACTCATATCGCTTTTCGGTTTCCGCGCCTTTGCAGTCCGGTTTGTTAATAACACAATGTCGAAGTCGAGTAATGTTATTTGTTGATATCACTCGCAAAGATAATAAATTTTATTAGAACAAGCAATATAAAAATTAGAAAATGAAATATAATATATTATTCTTTATTATCATTAATAGTAAAGAAACAAATATATAAACAGTTAAGAGCGCGTTCCTTAAATTTTTGGGGCGTAGAAGTCCTGTTATTGCACCAAGATTGGCAGTATATCCTGATGAGAATAAGATGGCATCATCAAATCCATGCTTCGTTGCAATCGTTTTCTCAAGTTTATTGTGATATATCGTTGTCCCGGTAAGTAATGGAACACTTCCCGATCCAATGCCAAATTCTTTTGTTACATCTGCCGATTTGCTTATGGCTTCAGGTAGTATAGTGGCTCCAAGATAACTGTTTGAACCAAATAAGATTATCGTCTCGTTCTTTCCAGTATGCCTATTATATACTATACATTCTCGGTCACAGGCACTTAAATGTGGATGCTTCTTGAGGTTATTAAGCTCAGCATCTTCGTGTTGTAGTAATTCTTCTTGAAAATCAACTACTTTGCCAAGTATAGAACCATCTTTGCTGGTCTTATTAATTGACATGTCTAAAGTGTATCTCATATATTTTTTGCTGTAACAAATATTATAATGTAAAGTTAATGGTTTTATTTGAAAATACATTATATTTTGAATACAATTTTTTTGCTATCGGGATTTTTTAGTTTTTTCGGGATTATTTATTATTTTTGTAAAAATTTGTAATTTGCTGTAGTTAATGGGTAAAGCAGAAACTCCAAAGGGCGGCAATAGCCGCCGTCGAATATTGTACGAGGCTTTCAAACTTTTTGCTACTATGCCTTATGATCGTGTCTCTTTCGCCGTTATGGAGAAGGAGATAGGCATCAGTCGCGGATCTATGGTCTATTATTTCAAAAATAAGGAGGGCCTATTCGGTGAGATTATGAAGACTCTGATTCTGGACCTTTCTTCTGTGATGTCCGTGCCGGAAGCCTATACGATGTCTCTCCGTTCGTTTTATAACTATTTCATAGAAACTCTGACTCGTGAGAAAGACAAAATGACTCAGATGGGTGTGCTCAATATGAATGAGGCATATCTGAGAATCGAAATCTCTGCCCTGACTTATGTCGAAAATTTTAAAACATACGGCAGTCAGTGGTATGATGAGGAGAGAAAAGTGTGGGAAGGTGTTATCCGCAACGGTATCTCCATAGGTGAAATAAAGCCGGATATCGATCCTGAATTGTTTGGCCGCATCTTCGAAGATTGCTTCTTGGGTCACTCCTTCCGTGGCGTCTTCTCCGACACCGGCTACGACATAGATTCCCTAAAAAAAGAGTTCGACCAAATCTACAACCTCCTAAAAAAATAAAAATCACCTCCGAAGCTATGTCTTGGATTTTGGCTTTTTCTTTGTTTTTGGCAGGGTGTTTGGTTGGATTGGCTGTTGGACTAATCTTGCGGAAACTTCGCTCTGATCAGTTGCGTGCCGATCTGTCTCGCATTGAGTCTGCGCTTCATAATGCCGAGCAGAATGCTCAGCTCGATATCTTGCGCCTCAAGGAGTCGCATCAGTCGATCATTCAAGCCTCTGATGCCGCCCACGCTGAGGCGATGGCTCGTCTCGAACAGTATCATGCCAAGGCTATGGCTGATCTGCAAAGTCGCTTCGATGAGACTATCCGCCGTATGCGTGCCGAAATGGAGTCCGCTACTGCCGATATGCTCAAACGCCGCCAAGAGGAGTTCAAGGAGGCAAGCGCCGAAAATATATCCAATATCCTCCGCCCCCTCAACGATAAAATCACCGAGATGCGACAAGCCGTAAAGGATAATACCAACCAACATGCCGAACTGGGTGGCAAATTATCACAAAACATCGAGATGGTGATGAAGCAAAGCGAGGCGGCGCGCATAAGCGCCGACCGTCTCACCCAGGCTCTTCGTGGCGGCGGCAAAGTCCAGGGTGGCTGGGGTGAAACTCTCCTCACCGAACTCCTCGAGTCGCAAGGACTCACTCAGGGCGTTCATTTCGAACGTGAGTTCGTGATCCGCGACGAGAAGGGAAATCCTATCGTCGGCGATCACGACAAGGGTATGCGCCCTGATGTCGTGCTCCATCTCGATCGTAAACTCGATGTCGTGATCGACTCAAAAGTCTCTCTTACTGCCTACCTCGATTATTGCGATGCCGAGTCTGATGAAGCGCGCAGTGCTGCTCTCGCTCGTCATGTCGCCTCTGTCGAAGGACACGTCAAAACTCTCGCCAAAAAGGATTATTCCAAGTATATCGGCGGCGGTCGCTCTTCTGTCGGTTATGTGATTATGTTTATCCCCAACACTTCGGCTCTCCATGCCGCCATCAGCGCCAAACCCGATATCTGGCGCAAAGCCATGGATCAAGGTGTCTATATCGCCGACGAACAGACCCTATATGCCGCCCTCAAAATCATAGATCTCACTTGGCGCCAAATCTCTCAAGCCGACAACCATCAGAGGGTCTATGACCTCGCTAATCAGATGCTCGACCGCGTCGCAAAGTTTATGCAAGCTTTTACTATGATTGGCGCAAAACTTGGTGACGCTACCACCCAGTATGATAATGCCCTCAAGAAGCTCCAAGATGGGGGGCAAAGCATCCCCGGTACTTGCCGCAAACTCATCGAGCTCGGTGCCAAAGCAAAACAAGTAAAGGGAGTCGCCCCGGCACTCATCGGCATCTCCGATGATGACTCGTCAACTCCCTCGTTACCCTAAAAGATAGAATCACCCAGACTATAAGAGCGCGTTCCTAAGAACGCGCTCTTATAGTCTATATTCTGTGATTATTCCAAGCAATCGTCAAATAACTTGGTGATCGCGGCGCGATCCATCTTGCGCCCGATGATCACCAATTTTTGCATCCTGTCGCCATACTCCGGATCCCAATCGCGCATCATGTCAGGATTGTTGGCAAGAAGTATCTCCATATCCTCTTCCGGCGCTGTGGCATACCATCGCCCCGCTTCGCTGAGCTGCTTCTGACGACCCGCCTGCTCGAAGAGGTAGGACATGTCGGGATTCTCTTTGAAATAACATACTCCCTTGCAACGGATGATGCTCTTGGGCCATTGCTTCATGCAGAGCCAGTCAAATTTATTGAGCGAGAAGGGTCGGCGTGCATAATACACGAATGTGCCGATGCCATATTCTTCAGCCTCACCCTCATCATGATGGTGATGATGGTGATGGTGGTGATGATGACAATGCTCATCACACACATGCCCCTCTTCGATCTCATCATCGTCATCGTCGTCGTGGTCGTGATGATGCTCATGATGGTGTTCATGCTCATGCTCGTGTTCATGTTCATGCTTATGCTCGTGATGCTCGGCTTCTATCTCCTCTAATGGCTTTTCGATCTCTTTGACCCATGTGGCGGAGGTCGCTACTCGGTCGAAGTCAAACCTGTGAGTGTCTAAAAGTTTGTCGAAGTCGACATCGCAGTAGTCGCAGTCGATGATCTCGGCTGTCGGCTGTAGTGCCTTGATAATCTGACGGATATGTGCACCCTGCTCGGGTGTCACTTCCGAGATCTTATTCAGAAGGATGATATCGCAAAATTCGATCTGCTGGATGATCAAGTTCTCGATATCCTCTTCCTCGATGTTCTCGCGCCGCAGTGAGTCTCCCTCCTCAAATTCGTCGAGCAGTCGAAGGGCATCCACCACAGTCACGATGCAATCCAAACGCACTGATGCCCCCCGGGTGAGGCTATAATCCATCTGAGGAAGGGCGCAAATGGTCTGCGCTATCGGCTCCGGTTCGCAGATACCGCTCGCTTCGATCACGATATAATCGAACTGTCGGCTGTTGGCAAGGTCTGACAGTTGCTGCACCAAGTCCATCTTCAGAGTGCAGCAGATACACCCATTCTGCAATGGCACCAGGTTGTCATCTTCCTGACCTACGATGCCACCCTTGGCTATCAAGTCGGCATCAATGTTCACTTCGCCGATATCATTGACGATAACTGCAAATTTGATGCCGCGACGATTGTTGAGAATACAATTGAGCAGCGTTGTCTTGCCGCTCCCGAGATATCCCGTGAGAAGAAGCACGGGCACTTCCTTACAAAGTTCCATATAATATTTACCTCCTTATTCTTCAGTTGGTAGGCTTCTTGTGCATTCGTAGTTGGTTTTGAGGCTTCTCCGGATTTCCGGGAATGCTCTTTATAACAAAAAAATCTGCAAATCTGATTATCAGGATTGCAGATCTTTATTGTGTCCAGAATGAGACTCGAACTCACACGGCCAAAACGGCCACTACCCCCTCAAAGTAGCGCGTCTACCAATTCCGCCACCTAGACATTTTATTATGAGAGTGGAGCGAAAAACGGGACTCGAACCCGCGACCCCGACCTTGGCAAGGTCGTGCTCTACCAACTGAGCTATTTTCGCAGTCTTTGTTTGTTGAGTGTCCAGGATGAGACTCGAACTCACACGGCCAAAACGGCCACTACCCCCTCAAAGTAGCGCGTCTACCAATTCCGCCACCTAGACATTTTATTATGAGAGTGGAGCGAAAAACGGGACTCGAACCCGCGACCCCGACCTTGGCAAGGTCGTGCT
>JBJEKI010000018.1:0-4275 GCA_051878555.1 Lepagella sp.
GCTGTCCGATTATTCGAATCCGCGGAGACGAAGCAACGCTTTGGTGTCGGGGGTGCGGCCACGGAATTTCTTGAAGAGTTCCATTGCATCCTCAGTGTCGCCTGACTCAAGGATATATTTCTTGAAGTTGGCTGCTGTCTTCTTGTCGAAATATTTCTTCTGTTCGAAGAGCTCCCAAGCATCTGCTTCGAGCACTTGTGCCCAGAGATAAGTGTAATAGCCCGAAGCATAGCCATCGTCGCCGAAGATATGCTTGAAGTAGGTCGAACGATAGCGGAAGGTGATCTCTTCGGGCATGCCGAGATCTTTAGCCACTTTGGCTTCGAATGCCTTGACATCCTTTACTTCGGCTTGCTCGCCGTATGCCATATCGAGAAGGGCGGCACCGGCAAGTTCGGTAGTGACAAAGCCTTGGTTGAATTTGCCTGCTTCGTTGATCTTCTTTACCAATTCGTCGGGGATCACTTCGCCCGTCTTATAGTGGCGTGCGTAGGTCTTGAGAACTTCGGGGAGGAATGCCCAGTGCTCGTTCATCTGAGAACTCATCTCGACATAGTCGCGGTCGACGTTGGTGCCGGCGAGTGACTTGTAGGGGGCTGTCGTGAGCATACCTTGGAGGGCATGACCGAACTCGTGGTACAGGGTCTCTACCTCATCGATAGTGAGCAGTGAGGGAGTGTCGCCAGCCGGACGTGTGAAGTTACATACGTTATATACGATCGGACGACGATATTTGCCATCGGCATAGAGACCGGCGCTCTGCATCTGCTCCATCCATGCGCCCTGACGCTTCGTGTCGCGAGGGTAGGGATCGCACATATATACTGCCACATGCTCGCCGGTCTTGGCGTCTACCACATCATAGACGGTCATATCGTCGATATATTTCGGCGCATCGGGCATCTCGACAAACTTCACGCCATAGAGACGCTCGGTGACGTCAAACATTCCCTTGAGCACATTGTCTAATGTGAAGTAGGGACGAATCTCACTCTCTTCGAGGTCGAATTTCTCTTTCTTCACCTTCTCGGCGTAGTAGTAATAATCGTAGGGCGCAATCTTGAAGCCGCCGCCATGTGCATCGACATACGCCTGCATGTCAGCCACCTCTTCGGCGCTGCGCTTCACAGCGGGTGCGAACACCTGCTTCAGCAGGGTGGTGGCTGCATCGGGAGTCTTCGCCATCACGCGTGAGGTCATCATCTCGGCGAAAGTGTTGAAGCCCATGATGTGTGCCTTCTTATCGCGAAGTGCCACGATCTGAGGGATAATCTCGAGGTTGGAGTTCTCACCCCATGATGCCAGATTGGTATATCCCTCGTAGATGGTCTTGCGAAGTCCGCGAGAGTCTGCATATTGCAACACGGGCAGACGACTCGGTGCATGAAGTGTGAACACCCATGCATCTTTCAGCCCGCGGGCTGCCGCCTCGTCGGCTGCCTGGGCAATCGACGACTCCGGAAGTCCTGCAAGTTCTGCCTTGTTATATACGATCACGGCAAACTGATTGGTGGCGTTCAGAAGGTTGCGGTTGAACTGAATGAAGAGCTTCGAGAGTTGCTTGTTCACCTCTACAAGTTCTGCCTTCTTCTCTGCCGAGAGAGCAGCGCCATTCTCGGCAAACATCCTGTAGTATTTCTCCACCAGGCGCTTCTGCACGGGAGTGAGCTTCGCTTTGTCGCGATTCTCATACACGGTTTTGATGCGCTCGAAGAGCTGATCGTTGAGCATCACCTTGTTGTCTGCATCATCGAGCATCGGGATTGCCTCATCCGACATGGCTGCAAATTCGGGTGTCGACATGCACTCCATGTAGTGATAGAACACTCCCTTTACTCTCTCGAGAGTAGGCGCCAAGTCCTCCAAGGGGAGGATTGTATTGTCGAAATCGGGCATCGAGCGCTTGCGAAGGATGTTGTCGATAGCTTGATCTTGCTCTGCGATGCCGGCCTTGATGGCGGGTATGAAATCCTCGGTCTTGATCTGATCGAAGGGAGCGATCTCATATTTCGTCTCATAAGGCTGGAGAAATGGATTCTGCCGTTCTGCCATAATCGGGGTGGTTGGGGCTGCCATCATCAGCGCGGCAGCTGCAATTAGGGTTGTTTTTTTCATGATTCTGATCGATTTTGCCAATCTTTATAAGGATATTTTATTGAATGTCCCAAAGTTACAACTTTTTTTTGACTTTTCAAAATTCAAATTGTGCAGTGAGAGGGTAGTGGTCGCTGCTTTTGATGTCGCCACGTTCGAGCGAGAGGGCTCGCAGGTCGCCGCGATATAGCACATGGTCGAGCCCCACCGGGAAGGCATGCCGATTGAAGGTCACCATCGGCAGAAGCGTCGTCTCGGTGCGTGCATCTTTCAGGTCGGTGGACCGTAGCTGACGATAGGCATACGATTCTGCCACGTCGTTCATGTCGCCGCAGACGATTACCGCCCCGTCGACGTGCTCCAAGACTTGGCGGATGGCTCTTACATCTTCATTACGCTTCTTGTTTGCCACCGACATCTTCTGCCGGATGTTCCCCTTGATCGTGCCGACGCTCCGCTTCACATCCCCCACATTGCGTATGCCGGTCACCACCTGCTTCTCTTCGTCGTTAAGACGCATCGAGCAGAGGTGCATATTGATGATTGTTAGCGGTTTACCCTTGACATCAACGCGATAGATCGAAAATCGCTGCGGCGTCGGCAGTTCGCTCAGGTAGCGGTTGGCTTTGATATATTCCACAGGGTATTTCGAGAGTATCTTGGTGTCGACACCATTACTTCCCACCCTATAGGGATATACCTTCATCAGAGAGTCCATCTGCCCGGGGGCTCTACCCGGCATGTCGATATCCCAGGAGACTAATTCCTGAAGACAGACTATGTCGGCGCCACTATTCATGATATAGTCGAGGGTCCGGTTGCGCCCTTGATATTTATCTTCCAGATCCCACCCATGCAGACAGTTATAGGTCATCAGTGTGATAGTAGATCTCTCGGGTAGTGCCTGCTTGGAGGTCGAGAAGGGATAGAGGGTGGAGATCGGTCCCCAGCCCGCTACGATGGTCACGATGCAGAGGCCTCCCATGATGAGTCGGCGTGTCAATAGCCAGATTACCCCCACCACGAATGTCACCAATGCCAACCAGGGCATGACGATGGTCAGCATCCCCGGCAGGGTCAGAAAGTCGGTGCTGATCCTCCCTCCGTAGGCCGACAGAAGTGTCACCATGCAGAGTATCGTCGTAGCCACCTTTGCCGCTATGCGGATTATCGGCTTGATCATCATCCAAGTTATCATTGTCTATTTTGCAAGTTCTATTGTCGTTTTACCATAATTCCTAATTCCTAATTCCAAATTCCTAATTCCTAATTCACTTAATCTGCTCCGAGAGCCTGTCGAGTTCCTCTTTTTCGGCTTTGGTTAGGGAGTCAAACCCCGATATGCGGATCTTGTCGAGGAGCTGATCGAGACGATTCTCGTCGAGCTCTCTCTCTGCCGGTGGTGTCGTCGCGGGCCGTCGTATGCTTTGCATCATCTCGGAGGCATTGCTCCTCTTCACGGCACTCTTAAAGCGTGAACCGCTCCTCTTCACATCTTTATGACGCGACGTTCGGCTGAAGAGTCTGATGTTCCAGCGATGGCGACTCAGCACATAGAGTGCTCCGCAGGCGAGTCCTCCGATGTGGGTCATCTGCACTGCTATGTTGCCACCACCCCCCAAGAGTGTGAGGATGATACATGCCACTGCCACCCATTTCAACTTCACTTCGCCGATGAGCCACAACCCGATGCTGCGCGATGGCATCCTGATCGCCGTGGCTATCATCATGCTTAACACCGCCGCCGAGTTCCCCGCCAGGTGACCTGCCGTCCCCGCCAAGGGGGAGGCGATCAGATAGAGCAATCCGCCTGTCAATCCCCCTCCTATATATATCATGGCTATGTCGCTGTCGCGCTCCACATCATAGAGCATCACGCCAAACCAATACAACCATAATATATTAAAGAGGAGATGGAGCAACGAGGTGTGCACCAGCATATAGCTTACCAAAGTCCAGGGGCGATAGAGCAGCGCCGAAGCATCTGCCGACAGCACCATCCAACTCTCCAATACCGAGCCCCCCGCCCCATAGCGGCTGAAGATGCTCAAGATGCAGAAGAGGAGCCCGAAGGAGACGGTGAGGGTCAGTACCCATGCCATAACGCGGCTGCCGCAACATATCTCTCTAACTTTCTCTATGATACCCATTGTGATTAAAATTTCTGCCCTCTATGATACC
>JBJEKI010000018.1:4375-5505 GCA_051878555.1 Lepagella sp.
TAAAAATTCGGTCCGTAGGGCCCTTTGCTGTGTAATGTCCCTTTATGTCGCCAATATAGCAGGATCGCCAAGCCGAACAGCATACCGCCCAAGTGGGCGAAGTGGGCTATCGATGAGCCGTTGGCACTGACCCCTAAGAGTAGCTCTATCACGGCATAGCCTATCACCATATACTTCGCCTTGATTGGCACAGGAATGAAGAACAGATAGAGCGGCATATCGGGGAATACCATCGCAAAACCGAGCAATAGACCGAAGATCGCACCCGAAGCGCCGATAGTCACCATCTGCTCTTTCATGGCATTCATCGCTGCGATAAAGGAGGTGTCACCATTCGCCGCAGCCTCCTCTACTATCGCAGCCATGTCGCTATAACTTAGCCGATTGATCTCGGCTATCGCTGCGATATATTCATGCTTGTAGGTTAATAGCCATACACCCTCTTGTATCAAGCCGGCACCTATGCCACACACCAAGTAGAAAATCAAAAAGCGCTTCGATCCCCACACCGTCTCCAAGATCCTGCCAAACATCCAGAGGGTAAACATATTGAACACTACATGGAAGATCATCCCATTGTCGTGCAAGAACATATAGGTAAACACCTGGAAGGGATTGAAGAGACTTGTCCCAAACAGGTGGAGACCTAAATTATTGATCAACGTCGTGCCAAAGCCCGGCACAAACACTTCTGCCAGCCATAGCAAAACATTGACTATTATCAGATTTTTTGTCACCGGCGGTACCTGCCGCCACATTACATTTGTATTCATACACCTAATTAACGTAATTATTCCCTAAATTGCTATATTAAAGGCAAATTTTTGCCAAATTTTTCAATTATAAATAAAATATCAACATTTGGTACATAAATTTTTTAAGTTTTATTTGTAATTCTTTAATTATTTGCTATATTTGTGCATCCTTTGGTCAAAATTTATCCAACCTAAATAATATTAAGTATGAATAAGACAGGCTTAGTTAACGAAATCGCTGCTAAAGCGCAGCTCAACAAGGTAGATGCCAAGAAGGCTCTTGAGGCTGCTCTCGAGACTATCGCAGAGGCCCTCAAAAATGACGACAAGGTGCAATTGATCGGTTTCGGTACTTTCGCTGTGGTTGAAAAGCCC
>JBJEKI010000019.1:0-22844 GCA_051878555.1 Lepagella sp.
TCAATGTCTGTAAACCCTCGTAGATAATATTTGCTTGCTCAGAGGCATCAAGCACCTCTTTCAAGATATATCCGAAGCGTTACCATTCAGATATTGTCTTTGCCCCTTTCATATCTCAGATTTGCAATCCGATTGCAAAGGCAATCATTTTATGATTACTTTCCAAATCCAATTGCAGATTATTTGCAACAAATTCAATCAATGGCATCAACCATCTCTTTTCTCATTTCTTCATCAATCTCGCGATAGCGTGCGAATGCTTGACTGCCCGGTGCATGTCCGCTCAAGGCGCTCACCATTCCCTGGTCCTTGAATTTCTTGTAAAGATTGCCGATAAACGTGCGTCGGGCAATATGCGTGCTCGCCACCTCGTAAAGTGGTCTGTTTTCCGGAAGCCTTGTCTTTGGATTAAGCACCACGACAATTCTGTCTATGCCGGCTCGTTTCAGTATTCGTTTGATTGCTCGATTATAAATGTACTTTGAGTCCATACATGGGAACAAAGCGTCACCCTCATAATTACTGTACTTCTCAACAATCTTGCTTGCCGTGGAGTTGAGCGGCACTTTTATGGTTTTGGGTCGTCCCTCTTTTGTTTTTCTTGCCACATAGTGAAGTTCGCCATTAATGATGTGGCTCTTTGTGAAAGTAAACAGGTCAGACTGCCGACATCCAACGCAGCAGTGGAATACGAATATATCACGGAAGATCTCATCCCGCGGTGTATCGCTGAAATCAAACTCTTCCAATCGCTTGCGTTCGTCAATCGTAAGATAATATGGCGTGCCATAAGTACGTTGTCCCATCTTGAATTTGACAAACGGATTATATGACACACGTCGATTGTTGAAAGCCCAATTGAATATGGTCTTAATAAGACGGAAATTACCGATAATGGTGTTAAGGCTTTTCTCTCCGACACGAGCATTTGTTCCCTCCGTTGCACTCAGTTGTGGAAACTCCTCCACTAGCTTGTGCTCGTTGATTTGAAAGTTCTCAAAGTCTTTGAGCAGGTTTTCATCAACAGCCTCAATAGTCAACAAGAAACGAGGATTGGTGATTTGTCTATAAATCTCGTATCGTAGCAGAGAACGACGAATGGTAAGATACCCTTGTTTACGCGTATGCGACTGAAATGGTGTGGAGGTCTCTTTCAAAAAGTCGTCAATAAGAATAATGAATGTGGATTGTGGAACTTCGGGTGCTAATGTTTTGTGAAATGCCTTTATCGTTTCCGGCAACCAGGTTTTGTCTATATCGGCACCATTCATACGGATATACTCACTCTCAATATAGGTGAGTAGCCGACTCCATAACTCTTTCACTTCATCAGCATTGATAGCTTCTGCGGTCTTTGTTCTCGAAGAAGTGAGAACAAGGCGAGTAGATGGTTTACCTTTAGAGCTGACATATTTCTCCGTTTTTACAAACGCCGGAGAAATCCACAAATTGGTCTTGGCTTGATAATCAATCTTGCCAAGGCGAAAACGAACAGATAATTCAACACGACCTTGTCGGTTCTGCTTTTTTCCTACACCTAATTCAAATGACATATCGGATAAAATTGGAGGGTTATTTCTTGACCACAAAGTTATGAAATCCTCCCCATATCACCAAATATTATCCCCATATAATTCCCCACAAACGCTGTTATTTTATGATTTTTACTGTTACTCTCTATTACTGTCACAAAACGCCAATATAGAGCATAATAACCTATATATTAGCTATATAACTGAATTTCTATGTTATATCGCGATAACATACAATCACATTAAATATCATACGCAACTATCCAGTTTATGTTTGCGTTATAGTCCATTCCGATGCATATTGGCGCGTATGGATCTACATCGCGATCCGCGCGAGAGTCCATTGCCTCCGGAATATACTCGAAACCGAAGGAGTCGAGATACTCAAAATCTGAGGCGTTATACTTATGATCCTCTTTCATCGATGAATAAAAACCATCGCGAGCGATACCTATCTTCCGACACATTATCGAAGTCTGGAATGTGAGAGGTGTTAAATCTCTCTTCATATCTCGTAGATATTGCTCGCCAAGTAGTTCCACATTCTCGACAGAGGAATATTCACGATAATATGTAGCGACTGATCGCAGTTTGTTAACGTTCCGGTCGAGTCGGCGCAAATGACCCTTCAGATATTCCGGTGGCTCGAAACCTTTTTTGCGCATCTCGAGAATCTTTTGCTTAAGTCTCCATATCTCATATACTCCCCCACCGATTGCATCGATGACACGTTTGTCCATCTTCTTCTCGTACTCCAAAAACCATGAACCCTTCTTCGATTGAGGCATATCTGAGAGTATCAGTAGTGCATGGTTGAAGGAGTGCCGGCAGAAGTGCGTTTTGATACCACCATTAGCCGGGAGCGTCTCATTTGTAAGCTTTACCGGGTCAATAAACTTTGCCTCATCGACGAGGATCCACGACAGCGTGAGAGAGTTGGCAGCCCCCGGGCGATCCTGCGAGAGAATGACCGCCACCGATCCGTTATAAAATGCTATAACATTCTCCCACTGGAGCGGTTCGGTGATTGGAGCGGCGAATGACTTCGGAGGGCGACGACCGACAACATAATGAATACCCTTCTTATATCCCCATCGAGCCCACGCGGCGAAAAGCCCCGGTAGCGTATTAGTCAGACCATGCTTGAATGTCGGCACCACGATGCCTCCGGTAGAACCGGGCATACGCTGGATCATTTTTAGGATGAATGGTGCAGCGATTGAGTCAGTCTTACCAGTACGTCGTCCGGCAACTACGACAGTAGTTCTGGCAGCTATCAACTGAGTAAGCAACTGAGGACGGTTAAAATAAACCATCCTTGCTTTGGGATTCGTCAGTTCCATAATGATCAGTCGTTAGTTTGTTTTAGATCCGGTGCTTTGTTTGGGAAAATCTTATCTTCCTCGAGGTCTACTTCTTCATAGTCTACATCCGATATGTCGGCGAAATCTCTCGATAATTCTTTAGTTAGTTTATCGATGTGGTTATATACATCCGGGATAGGAGGAAGGCCGAGTACCGTAACATCGAGTGTGGCACAGAATGGCTGTGGCACTATCTCATCGTATGGCATAGAAACCTCATCCTCGAGATCGACGCGGTTGTTTTTTGCGTATGAAGTGGCTGCACGTTCCATCGTCTTTGTGTCCTTTCGAGCTTTGGCCATGGCGTATGTCTCGAGGATCATCTCATTGAATCGCAGCCTATGGAACTCTCGGTTATTCTTGTGAAGTAGCGGAGCTAACTTATGGATAATCTCTATATCGGAGTAAGCACACGACTGAGATACGTCATAACGAGACATGATCTGATCACGCAACTGGCGATCCTTCATCGATGGATTTGCCAGCCAGTAATTATACATCTCACGGATCCGCATCACTCGTTCGGCGAATGCGACCGGATATTTGGCTCTCAGTTCATCTTCTGATGCAAAGAGATCCAATTTACAAGCGTCAAGTGCTGATGGTAGTGGCATAGTTTACTCATTTATTCGTCATCCTCCATGTCAAGGAGTGCCTTCTCCGACATCTCTATAGCTACCGGTGAACCGACTCGAGCGAGTGTCGCCATCTGCTTCCTTATCTCGAGCTTCTGAGTGAGTTTCCCTCGAATATATGCCTTACGAGCAGGATGCCCTTCCGAATTGATATCAGATTTAAATATCTCCTCCGAAATGTCAAGGTATATGGCTATCTCGGATGGCTTTGTATATAGCATCGCGAGCTGCTCAATTTGCTCCAATTGTTCGGCAGTATACGTCATGGAATGGTATTGACTGATTATTAATTACATTCTCAAACTGCTCCCGGAGTGTGTCATAAATCTCCGGAGTGGTGGTGATAAACCCAGACTCGAAGCGGTTACCCCTTGTCAGGTTCTGCGATAAGATTACCGAGATCTTCCATTGATCATTAGCGACCAGAATGATCTTGGCGTGACTCGACGAGAGATAGCAATTCTGCACCGTCTGGGCGATAAATGGCCATAGGATAAGAGTCTTATTCGTGGCTTTGAAATCGAGAACTATGTCAATATCCGTTATTAGTCCCGATTTCTTGATCATGAATAGTCTCCTCAAAAACTCCTCCGAGATGGAGAAGGATGCCATTTTAACCGAAGCCTTGCCTGTCTGGTCAAGGATCCACTGTAAGATGTCAGCCACCTGCAATAGGTTCGACATATACGCCTGCTGTGGTTTGTCGGCGAGCGGACACAGAATCGACGTTATTAACTCCGAGTGCTTCATAACAGGTTCAAATCTTTCATCTTAGATGTGATCTTGGCCGATGGCATCACTATCTTATTATAAAGATCTTTGATCCTCTCGGCGAGTGATTTAGTCAGCTGTTTGGCATATTTACCAAGCAGGAGATTAATCGTCTTTACCGCATTTTTGGAGGCTGTCCGAGAGTCTACGGCGCGGACCGTCGCAGAGAGCGGTGTGCCTTTGATGTAGTGGTCATATAGATTCCAGTTATCTCTGTACTGGAGATCTAATTTAATTATCTCCTTGCAGAGTGGATACCGATCATTGTCCGGGCATGTGGAGTTGGTGGAGTTGATCAACCGAAGGCGAGTATGAGCTTCGCGCATCCTGCGCATAATGTCGGCATTGTCAATATATAGTTGCTGAACTTCCGGAGGCAGTAAGTCGTGATCCGCACGTTTGCCACGCTGGAACTCCGATCGAGTCTGTTTCGACAAACCATATTTTCTGTCGATGGCTTCCACCTGCACCATCATCTGCTCGACCTCCTCGTGAGTTTTTTCGATGAGACGTTGTTTGAGGAGTTTCTGGAGATGATATTCCAATGTAGCGACATAGCGTTTTGGATTACGCATAATATTATCGTACAGTATGCGATTCCTATTGATGCGCAATAATAATTCTGCTCCGGCGCGGATATCCCGTTTATCCTTATCTGTATCGAGCCACTCCTTAATTTTGGGTGTCAATTCAAGTTCTATCATTTCGATTATTTTTTAAAAAAATCCGGCAAAGCTGATCTATTAGCGGATAATCAGCCTTGCCGGGCCAAACTTGGTCTTAACTGTTTTATGATAAATAAAAAGAGCCTGATCGATGTGAGTGAAAGCACGTCTGTCAGGATGGCCTTGAGATAACCGATCAGGGTCTCAATTTTTTACGCACTTGCGGCTTCGTTGATTGTTCCATCATCTGTAGGGATTTCTCCCTCGTAAAATGGCATGGAGCACTCGTCAGAAGCGGTGATAGCGAGAGTAGTGGCAGAAGTACCGGTAGCGCCTTGTCCGAGAGCCTGAGAAGGAGCGATACGAGCGCCCCAATCCTCATTGCCGAATACGCGGAAGCGTCCGTACATATCCTCGGCGAGAGCGACGACTTCTGTGTTCAAGAATGGAGAAATAGCAGCTGTAGCCTCCGGGCCAACGTCCGGATGAACGACAGTCAACTGGTTGTTGAATGTCTGTGATGGGAATTCTCCCTGCGGATCCGATTTAGGTTCGGCCTTTTCTGGGATATGGTCGATAACGAGCCACTTCTTACCCTCGACAAGAACGAAATTGCCGGTGTAGGTAGCTGAGGTGGGGCGACCCAGCTCATCGCGTTCCAACGTGGGGAATGTGGCGACATCTGCTTTAGCAACAATATAAAGTCTACGGCGAATGCCTGGCTTCACCGGTTTGCCCTCGCACCAGGGCATGGATTTCAGTACTGATGTGCACTTCATAATTTACAGAAGTTTTTTCATCGACCCCGTTAATCTGCGAGGTCGATGATGGTGAGACGGCGCTTATCGATAGTGCGGAACTGAGTTCCGAGCCACATATTAGCGGCGAAGGAGAGAGTATAGTGATCCTTACGCATAATGTCGACTGCCATTTCGTCGGCCTTATTGTAAGTAGCCCACCACATGTTATCTTTTTGTGTGAGGATCATACGCTTCTGGCCAGCCATTTCGGGGAGACCTATCAGAGTAACCTTGTTGTGAGATCCCTCTACGTAAGGTTGGTTATAAGCCTGGTTGTACTGGAGACCTGTATGAGTAGCCTGATAAGACTCGTTATACATGTCCACCAACTCCGGATCGCAAAGGAGGAGGTTATTCTCGCGGCGCATGAAAGGATTGAGCTTGAAGATCACTTCCTCTTTGAGGAGATCGCAAGCGTTCTGGAAGGTGCAAGTGTCGGTCAACTTGATATAGTTGCCCTCCTCCTTGGAGATTGCACCGGCGGCAATCTCTTTACCGGCGATAGTCAACAGACCGTCGCAGAGATCCTCGGTGGTGTTACCATCTTCGTTGCGGACACCTGTGAGCACTGCCTGAGCGATATGCTGACCGCGAGATTTGGCTATGTGGAAAAGCACGAGAGCGGTGGTTGATGCACCCTTGATAGCCTCTCCGACGATAGGATCATCATATCCCATGGTGAGATGTGCATAATCTACAGGTGCGAACTCATCCACTGCGTTGCCGAGGTAATCCTTAATAACGCGATACTTGATGTTCACGTTCGATGTGTTACTGCGGTCCTTCTTGAAGGGAGCGAACTGAGAGTCGGCACCGATCTCACCAAGTTGCATTTCACCGCGAAGGCCGGTGAGGCCGTGCATAAAGCCGAGCACATCCATGGCGGCACGAATGGGGAGATCCATCAGAGTGGGATTCCACTTGACGGCGGTTTTCTTGTAGTCCTCCAGGGTGGCGGCATCGATAATAATCTTTGACATTGTTGAGAAAGTTTAGAGATTAAGAAAAACGTGAGAGAAAAGCCTTGGAGGCGGCGATGCCGTCGGCTTCTGATACGGGAGCGTAAGGATCCGGATCATCCTTCTTGCTGACTACCACTACAGAAGTAGGAGCGGCCGGTTCCTTACGTAGTTCGGAGATGGTTTTGTCTAACTCTGCGATTTTAGCGCGGAGTGACGCGATTTCCTCATCCTTGTCGGATAGGGCTTGTTCGGTGCCAGGATCAGCAGTCAACTGCTCCTCCTGAGGCTCTGACTGAGCCGGAGCAAGAGTCTGTGACTCCAACTCCATCTGTGCAGAATCTTTTTTCATTGAGAGAGATTTATGTGACTCGGCTTCCGACTCCTGCTCATCAGTTATGGCGACATCTTCCGAATCTTGGTGATTAAATGATCTTAGGAACTCGAAGAAACGGTTCATAATCGACCCCTTCTTCCCTTTGTATCCCGGAGGCAACGGCATACCGGCTGAAGAGAGCGCTGCTGCTGTCGACTCTGTGAGTGGCTCTTTATCATCAACATCGTCGGTGATCTCATCGACGAAGCCCCACTCTAATGCCTCTTTTGCTGTTAGCCATGTATCCTTACTCATCAGTTGCAAGAGCTCATCTTTGGTTTTCTTGCAACGCCGAGCGTATAGACCCGCGACGATGGTGTCGATGGTCTGCTGCTCAGCCTTTTGCTTCTCGAGCTTCTTTATATGCTCGTCGAGCTGGTCGGCATTCATAAAATCCCACTCGAAAACGAGATTTGAGCACCGGTGAACCAAGAAGGCTGCATCTGCATCGATAGAGATCCTCTTGGCTCCCATTGCTGCGATGGTGGCTGCGGAGGCTGACTGACCGATGAAGTGTACATGCACATTACCATGGATCTTAAATAACGAGGATATGGCGAGACCCTCATGCGTGTAACCACCGAGGGAGTTTACCAGCACGTTGACCTCTGCATCCTTGTGCTTGTCAAGGATCCAGTTGACCATGTCAGAGGTGAAGTTGCCCGACCACGGCGAGCCGACTTCACCCTTCAGAAAGATATGATAGTTCTTGGGCATTGGTTTTATTGATGTTTATACCACAAAAATAATCGACACTCGATACACCTTAAAAGACTATAAAACACACGGCAGCACCGATTTCAGCGCTACATGCGTGATTTTGTAGGTTCTAAGAGCCGCATCACCATCCGGACTGCCGGCAGTCTCCGTGTACTCGATTTGTGGATATTTTGGCTCTCGACTCCCGATGAGGAACTGCCGACCCGAAGCACCGGTGATGATGAATGCCAATCGCCGACCCTCCGGAATGATATCTGTCGTTGTAAATTCGAGCGTCGACTTCTCCTGCCGACACCCCGATGATAGAGATCCTGACCATTCGAACTTCGGATGACCATAAAAATTAACTTTAACGGTCGGTAGAGCGAGGTCGATTTTCGCTCCCGACATCGACTGCTGCATGACGTGCGGTTGCAAATTTTCGCACTCGGCATAACTAATCGACACGATGCCTGGAAGTGTATTCATATTCATTCAGTTTTAGGTGGCTGTTTTGGTTATTTTGGTCAACTCGGGCGTATTGGTAATTCTCTCATTATCAGTCAATTAATATTAACGTTATTTAACATTTACCTTAATCGATTTGTCGCGCATCCGTTTAAACATCTGCCTGATAGTTTCCCAATTTTTATCGGTTGCTTCGATTCCGTGAGTTGCCATAAATGCGTAGATGATATCCGTGATAACGACATCTCGTATATAGAAGCATGAGAGCTCCCTATCGAGCAGAGTTTTAAAGTTTCTTTTTATCGCCGATACGAGAGCTTTCTCTCCCTCGACGATGAGGTAATTGTGCTGTTCCGGATTCATACCCTTAAAGGTCGGGACCTCGACAGGCAGTAATCCGGAGACATCACCCTCGACCCATCCTGTGGGTCGACGGCGTAGGAACCTCGACAGGATGCAGTGGCAGTTAGAACCACGCTCGAACTCGACACGACCGAGTGCCGAATTCCAATAATCGTGGCGCAACCACTGATCGAGGTATGCAGGAACTTTGATGTAGATGTTATACAGAGACATACATTATATCTTAAGGTTCTAAAATCACTACAAAAATAGTAAAAATATCTGAATTTGCGTAATAAAATATTAACATTTTACGATTTGCTTTAACACCTTCAGAAAAAAAGTTTCGAGCTAACTCCACTTTTTTTTGAAAACTTCTGTACTGATGGCACTTAATATTCTTTGTTTCAGCGCGTTATCACAGTACAATTTACTAAAAAAAATTGTACTGAAATTGTACTTTAACGATTTAAATTTGTACTGCTGTACTTTTGTACTGTGATTGTACTATTTTTGTACTGCCTTAACTTGTTGATATTCAATATATAATACTCTATCAGTACAAAAGTACACTTATTTTAGACTTATCACACACAAGAAAAAATAATATAAAATAAAATGTTTCACGTGGAACATAAATATTTGAAAATCAACAACATACCGATTTACAAACAGGCAAAACGGGCGGAATCCCCCATCGCCCCCCTTCCAAGTGACTGCAAAAATCTGTACTGCGGTGCAGGAGTACTGGAGCACACTCTTTTCCATTCTTTCAATTGAGGGGCTCGGGGATCGCCGACGATGGCGTAACTGCATCACAAAGAGCCGCCACTGCATCACACAGCGCCGGCTCTTATTTGACACGTTGAAATTTATGTTACTGATCTCTATTAAGCTGCATCATCCAGCCGAATGATCCTGACTTGTTGCGCCCGGGTCGATAACCCAGGCGGATCATCACGTCATTTACCTCGTCGGGCTTCAGATCTGCCATATCACCCAACTCCGACATGATGTCTGCTGTCGATGTGATAATTACTCCCCCTACAGTCGAGGTGGCTGGCTTGTACCTACTCAGGTACTCCTCGAGGATGATGACGTTACTATTCACCTGCGCATCATCCTTGTCCAATATTTCCTCTACGGCATTACTGCCCATAGCTCGTCTGATTGCAGACTCCAATAGACTCATACCTCACCTCCTTCCTTCTCATCGATGCTCCTGTTATCGGATTTGAGCCCATGGAGCGTTATGTAACTGCCGAGGATCTTCCAGAGCATCACCACATCCTCTCGTTCCTCGAGGCGGATTCTGCCGAGATCCGAGATCTCGTCGAGTGTGTCTATCATCGCGGAGATCTCATAGACCTCCTTATCCGGCAGTGAAGAGGAAGTGAAATCCATCACTCTCGAGATGGAGATAGTTGGAGCGTTGCGTCTCATTTCTCACCTCCTTTCTGGCCGCTGTCGGCGAGGCGTACGAAGCCGAGGGCGACGAATGCGGCGGTATAGGTTAGCGGATCATAGCCGAAAAGCGCACCTACATAGTAGGAGGCGGCGCTGATAACGGCGAGTGTTACTGACTTGCGGCGTGCGAGTGAGAGAGCACGGACGCACATTTTCCGTACGTTGATTGCACGGAGGGCGCGGGAGGCGCGGACTGCGGGCGCATGGCCCTGAAATGTTAATGCATTCATATAGCATCAGTGATGTAGCAGGCAGACTAAAAAACGGCTGCCGTTCCGCTGCTACACCACTGATGCTGTCTCTTGCGAGCGCAATCTGGATACGGAACGACAGCCTTATAAGTTCTATCGATAACGGGCATAAAAAAAGCCCGAAAGAAGTCGAGCATTAACCGCGCTCGGGCGAGACAGGCAGCTGTCAGTGATGTAGCAATGCAAATTTACGACAAATAATTCACACTGCCAATTTTTTCAGTAAAAAAAATTAAGCAAACACTGAATTGATCCATGCGTAGACTTTATCCGTGTTTTTCCCCGGCTTCAAATGGAGTGTCAGTTCGACTCCGTTGTAGTTGTAGGTCACAAATAGTTCAGAAGTATCTTTCTTACGTGCACCAAGAGCGCCTCCTACTATCAGACCAATACCACCTGTGAGGACACCACCAACGATAGCGCCTGCGGCTGTTTTGCCGACACTACGTTGACCCGATCTCTCTGTCGAAATTGCAACTATCTGTTCTTTGTCAATTTCGCATCTCTCAGACCCTTTTCTTAATATGATTCGCGAGTCTTTGATTCTGAAATTTACATTGCCCGGTTCTGACCATTCAGGATATCCACCGAGATATCCAACTTCGACACCTTCACTCCTTTTCTGATTTTCGAGTTTTTTCCTCTTTTCTTCGAGGAGTTCCTGCTGACTTATCCCTCTCTTTTTTGCCTCCTTCTGTGACTGGATTCCGGTTATAATCATAATAACGACAAAGCCGATCAGTAAAGCCCAAAAGAGCCACGTTGTTTCGAATTCACCGGTCGATTCATTGACTCTGCATGATGTCATAACATAAGCCATGACGATAGTCAATAGATAATTTATCTTTTTCATGATGTAAAAAATATTAGGTCGCAAATATACGACAAATAATACACAGAGCAACTAAATTTTGAAGAAAAAATCAGTTTTCTTGATTTTCATTCTGGCTGGCATCTGTATCGCTGAAAGTGGAGATGTAGTATTCGGAAGCCTGGACGATAGAGGCGAAGCCGAAAGTAAGGATGCTTGCGATGGCGGTGCCGAGTGCGAGCTGCCATGACCAGGGATTGTACTCTGTATGTACGAGAGTGGAATACTGAGACGATTCCGGATCGTAGTAAGAACCGGCGGCTTCTTTTTTGTCTGGGAAGAATGAAAGCACAGCTATGATGATAGCTGCCGCGAACCCGAGTATAGAAATACCACGGATAATTTTAGGCATGAGGAGCCTGAATTCAATGATTTGTTCTTTCATAAGATAAGTATATTTGGAATTAGACTGCAAATATACGACAAAAACGGAACACTGGCAAAAAAGAACGCCCCCGCCGGAAATGGTGGAGGCGCAAAGCTGAAGCTTGGATGATTGCAAAACTAAACAAGCGACAGTGATGAGAGTTCTGATGCGAGGCGGTGTATTCCAGCCTCGATCTTGGCAAGCTGAGCGTCAGAGATTGCGGTGTCACCTTTCTTGTACTGGCGCATGAGCCCGGGATTGATTCCGAGATAACGGCCAAGTGCGCTGACATTGAACATGGAATAATACTCGAACAGGGAAGAAATGTCGAAACTGAAATCAACATCGCCTGTGAGTTCTTCCGGGACGGCCTGGCCGCGCTCCTTGTAATCGGAGGCAACTTCCTCGATTGAGTTGTAGAAGTCCTCCTTTGCTTCCTTGACGGAGTCGCCGGTGCCGATGAGCTGAACCTTCACGCCATCGGTATTGTAGGCGATATATGATCCGTCGGATTGTTTTTCAATACTTACTTTCATATCGAGCGAGTGTTATGTTAATTAAATTTTTGATTAAAGAGTGAGGAGGGGAGCGCCCTCCTCCCTCTTGATTAGAAACCTATTCGCTTTTTAAGAGCCATCATAAGACCCTTGCGAACCTCTTGGGAACCGTGTCGCTCTATCAGGATTTCGTCCCCCGTTACCGGGTTATAGTAGCGGTCGTGCTTCTTGCCGTGTTTCACGAGACGGTATCCGTGAGCCTCGGCGATCTTGATAAGTTCTTTCCATTTCATGTCAAAGAGCTCGTTTAGTTTTGCACCACAAAATTATAACATTTATGTCATATATCAAAATATCCGGGCAAAAAATATTACATATTTGTCATATTTTTTTTTAAAACAGCGTTGGCGCGGTGTCGAGACGGGCCTTGCGGATTGCGTCGAGGTGTTCCTCGGCTTCCTTCTGGGCGGCTTTGGCAGCCTTGACTTCCTTGATAGCCTCATTGACTGCCTGGAGAGCCTTGATCTCCGCCTCGTTCTCCTCGACGCGACGGCGCAGTGAACCGTCGAAGTAGTTGTAGAGTGCCTGATAGCACTCCAGCTGGTAACGCTTGACGTTCTCACGGTTCGCCTCTGCGACCAGATTTGCGTCGATGGTGAACAGCCAGCCGTAGACATATTCGAGCGGCAGACAGAGCATTTCACGCTCTTTGTCATCTGCGGCAACTACCTTTAAGGTAAAGGCAGTTGAACCGAGAATGTAGTGGCGCATGATGCGCTGACGCTGAGCCTCGGGGTCTACTCCGATAGCCTCGCAGATAGGTTTGACTGGGACGAAGAAGTTATGCTCTTCGTCACGAACGGTTGCAATTTCGATGCCGTTGACAACTGTGATGAATTGCTTTTGCATTTTTTTCTTAATCTTTTAAATTTGAATTTTTTATTTTTGAGTTTATCATATTGGTACCAACTGGGACTCCAGACATGTGATCATAGTCTCCCCGAGGGAGTTCGTTGATGGCTCGACGTATAGACAAGTGATGAAATTTGGCGAGCCCATAACACCCTTCTCTACATCTGTTACCACTGCTTTCATCTCCTCTCCGATGCCTCTGACGGCTGCCGGCACGATGACATGATCACCGACTTTTAATTTTCTTGTCATAATCTTCAATCTTTATAATGGTGGCTGTCGTACACTTCGAAAGCCGTCTTCCTGATGTATGGCAGCAGCTTGTCGTCGAGGTGGAGCATTAGCTCCCCCTTGGATGGTGCGATAACCGCCAGCATACTGGCAATTATATCTGACAGGATCTCTATCCCTTCGTATGTTCCACATCCGGAGTAGTCGAGTTTATTGACTATCGTCCTTGCCAGTACTTTCATCTCCGGCGAATATTTTGTATATCCCATGATGTCCATATTTTAGTTATCTGACCATTTCGTTTAAAAAGACCTTCATATCGTCCTTCGATATGAAGTATGGATTCATCGAGTACTTAAAGTCTGCCGAGACTAAACGCATCGAAGCCATCGAGTAAGCCGTAGTGCAAAGTTCTCGACAAATCTTATGCTTTATTAGATCTGCCTTCGGATCCTCACAGTACACTCCTTTCGAGATATGTACGTCGGCATCCATATCTATGCCATTGAACTCCACAGTCAAAAGCACGTCGAAAGATACCAGGCCGTTTAGACGGTGCGCCCACTCATCTACATCTCCGATGAAAAAGCAGAATCCTTTTGACGTTGTCGCATTACCTTTTCTCATGTGGTCCGTTTCGTTGTGTAACACCTCTCCTGAGAGATATTTAAGGTACTCGACGCGACTCATGAACCGATGGAGGATTAGTGTGTCGCCTGCCATGCTCATTGTTTTTTGCGGTTTCCTATCACGTCATTTATCACTGTTACCACCACACCCTTGAGCCATGCGCATCCATCTATTATCGATATTGCAATGATAGGTGCGATGATAGCGACCATAAGGAGGAGTAGCGCACCCCATATTGGAGATGTGACGGCCAACCATGACCAGTTTACGACGTAGGTGATTTTAAGTAGTAGGAATGCCCCGAAAATGATCGGAGAGGCAAGAACCAAGGTGGCTACCACCCAGTAGATTTTAGATAGAATTTTCATTTTCATGACTTTTAATTTTTAGAAGGTTTTCAATTTCTTCATATTTATCTCTGAAAGATTTTGAGACATCGTGTAGATCTTCTGCCGTATGGCGACACTTGCATATATTCGCCCTGCCACGATTTAACAGATATCCTATATTTTCGTCTGTGAGACCGATTTTATAGAGGAATAAAATGCAGAGCAGACGAGCCTCCGATATGTACCACGATCGAGACTCTGAGGCAAGCATTTTATAATCGACGCCTGTTACTCCGTAAACTGCGGAGTAGATGTTTTTTACTATTTTATCATTGTTAGTTCTCATGAATGTATTAATTTTTATGCATTTAAAATGGTGCTTCTTCTTCATTTTTGACTTCCGGAATAACTCGATTAAATTGTGATACTGTGAAATATTCACAGCTGTTAGACTTATCGTCGCCGCCGATGAACGACTCATCCTCGTGCTTTGGCTTCCAATCGGAGTAATAGATCTTACCACCATTCGGTTTTTCGATTGCTTTATCTCGATTGAAGTCATATCCCTTATACTTGCAGAAGTCCTTCATCTTATTCTTGAAGTTTGAGCTGGTGACTCCATGACCCTGCAAGCCTCCGGCATATTCCTTGAACGAGTCGAATAATTCCTTCCTTGAGATACGGGAATTGAGATGAGATCCCGTCGGATCGAAATATTCTTCAGCCCACTGAAGAAGTGTCTCGGACATCGACTGCCGTAGTGTCCTTAGCTCGATATTCCTCATCGGTGGAGGAACGACTCCCTCACCCTTTTTATTCCATGCCAGTTCGAATGACCGTAGATAGTACATGACGCACTCTGCCATGAAATTGTCGAACAACTGCCACTGATACTCATCCCAATCGAAGAAGAACTGATGTCCAAAGTCATCGACGATGGTGTGATCCTGATTATACCATGCCGAAAACTCCATATATGCGATTCGGCGTTTAACAGATCCCTGATCTGCATCCTTGATTGCATGGTTTGTCGTCAGCAGGATCTTCGGTGAGTCCTCAGCCTTGATCATGAATCGAGTCTTACCCTTTGGATTGACCGGGAGATCACCTGTGATCCAGTTGAATATCGACTTGAAACTGAAGTTTGTTCGGATATCATCGATGAATATATTTCGTGTCGCCTTGGAGACGCCATCGAGGGCAAAATCATCCGAAGGATTGAATGTCTTGCCATCGAAACCTGCCTGAGCCACGACATGACTGATAGCCGTGCCGAGTACTGACTTACCGGCACCGCCCCACGCTTGACCTACCTCTGAAATCCTGTGGTCCTGGATTACGACAGCCTTTCTGTCGGACGGATATTTCCAGTCCGTAAGCAGATAACCGATAGCAGTGATTTTATTGACGATATGCTGATCCCACTCGAAGCGCTCATCTGTCGTGACCTCTCTCGGTGCATCCGGTGAGTAATAATTGTTTGAGACGTTGATTAAATATTGGACGAATTCACATTTCAAACCTTCCTTCGTAAAACCGATAGCGAACCAATCACCGGTAGTATCGATATACTCGATGATCGGGATCCGCTTGAAATTTCGTGGCACAATACGACTGCGCCACACATTTGATATCGGCAGTTCCGGCTTGATTGACTGTGATGTAATCTCAACTTGACCATTATTATAGTAACTGCGTTGCACGTCCGGCTCGAAATTATTGAAATTATCTCGGCGCATCTCAAGGCGTTCCAATTTCTTATCCGGAAGGAGCACGTCGAGCTTTGAATTAAAATACTCCAAAACCAACGGATTTTTGCAATTTGTCATTATGTATGTCAATATGAAATCGCGCATCTCGTAGGTGGCTGACCTGTCGATGATGCCATCCTCGATATGGATATAGTCGAAACCGGATGCTCCCTCATCTGCATTGGCGAGGCGAAAGAAGCCGGAGGCAGCGAGGAAACGGAATGTCTCCGTGTAACTTAATTGAACTTTGTCGTTATCTTTTGAGTCCTTCTCGATAGAGAATATATCGACATCCGAGGAGTAACTACCATTCCTGACCAACTTCCCATCCTCGATCTTATATCTGATAGATCCTAAACGGAATGTCGGTACATTGATAAGGCGATCTTTATGTATCTCGAAGAATGCCGGCCAGTCGTTGAGACTCCAGAAGTCACGGATCTTTGCGTCGGAGATGGTAGTGATCTTATGGATATCGAACCATTTACCCTTGCCATCGTGGGAGTTCATTGCGTATTCGATATCTTTCATAAGTTCATCCTCCCGTCCCTTGAGGGAACCAACTAACAAATCATCGACACCCTTGTCTCCATTCTCATTTACATTCACATGACCCCACCATGTATCGACATCGACCTCGACATTTCTGAACGTCCTGATGTACTGCTTAAACTTCGTGACAGCACAGGCAAATGTGTGTGGACGCATATCGGCTCTCTCGCCGACTCTGATATTACGCGACAGATCATTCCAGTCGCTATCCATTATTAGTACGATATTTCGCACCGTGCACCTCTGAACGAAATTTTGTATATCCTGTATTAGGCCATTTTCCTTATTTCCGATATTGGCGATGCCCTGCAATCCCAAAGAATACATCCCATGTTTGCAGGCCTTTTCCGCCTTCTTCTCTCCCTCCTGGAGGAAAAGAGTCTCGACGTGTGTCTTATTCTTGAATAATTTGCGCATCACTTCCGGCACATACACCGGAGATGACGAACCGGCAGGTGACTGGTACTTGATAGGATCACCCTTGTCGTTAGTGTGGAGATCCGGATTGGCATAACGGACACGCACATAATTGCGGAGTGTCCGAGAACCCTTCTGTGTGTACTGCACCGGATTTCCATAAAGGTCGTAGTAAAAGATAAGCATATCGCCACCTTGTCTCACCGGAAGGCCTTGTTTTACAGTCCCCGGTTGAAAAGGGCACATGGTGAGTTCTTGCCCCTTCTCGATTACAGTGGCCATCACATCCTCTACTGTGATACCACTGCTTTCCATCTGCTGATGGGTGAACGTTTTCTGCACCTTCGATTTTTCCTCTTTAACCTTCTCTTTACGGATCGTGGCCTCCGGAGTGATCGGGATGCCAGCCATGGCAGCCACCCCCTCGATGCACTTGACATAGTCTCTTTTAATGTCGAGACCCTGCATATATGCGTATGCTTCGAGTGGACCGGAGAATCCTTTCTGACATACCCAGCACTTTGCATAATTATATTTCCCTTTGTGCAGTACAGTGAATTTTTTCTTTGCACCACAGAAGGGACAGTCCATTTCAGTTTTGGACTTCAACTCATCCGCGCCTCGGACAAAGAGCCGGATGTCCGCGTCGCGAACTTTCTGTACTTCATATTCGCTATACTTGTTCATGGGAATAGATTATTTTCTGATGCGTATCTCACAAAATCCGCCTTGGAATGGATATCGAGCCGGGCGTAAGCATTACGCACATGAGTGTGAATAGTATGTGGCGAAAGTCGGAGTCTCTCGCCGATTTCTTCTTCTGTCAATCCTTCATAAACCAGTTTAAGTACTTGCATCTCAGCCGGACTAATCTGATGGTTGAACTCCGGGTGACATACAACGTGATCCAAATGACATTCACCTCGTAGAGGACATGGCACATACTCGAAATTGCACTTCATTGATGGCGAGATATCCGGCACATCGTCGAGACCGCCGAAATTACACCTGACAAAACGGCATACAATACGATATCTGAAGTATGGTTGGTTGAGAGCACTCTGTTTGTACTCCTCGCAGAGCGCATTGTACGCCTTGCTATAGAATGTCGATAGATACTCGCACATCGCACCTATAAGGTCATAGTCCTGCATCGCGAGTGTTCGGACCGAGCCATCTGATGTGCGAATCATCACCTCATTATCGTAGGTGAAAAATTCTGTATTAATTAATAACCTGCTCATGGTAATATAATCATATTTCGACATCAGTCATAAGGTCTACGCCCACGATTTTGCTAATTTCGCGAAGGAAAACAGGGTGCAACGGCGTTAATCCACGACGCCACGCCGAGAGTACTGTGCGTGATATGTTAAGCTCATAACGAATATCACGCGACTTCGCGATCCGAATGTTATTCGGTAGTGAGGAGAGATAGTTGTCAAGACTCTGATTTGTTGTCATATTTTTGTTATTTTGTTAATAATGTCGTAAATTTACACCGACAAAGTAACAAAATATATTTGATATATTAACTATCTCAGATGTTGTTTCTGTGTTTATTAATATTATTTAACATATTTAGAAATGAAGCATATAGGTAAGATTCTGAAGAATCACATCGAATCCCACCACCTTGTCAAGGGTCAAGTGGCTAAGCAAGTGGGAATTAGTTATAATTATCTGTCTACAATTTTCCGTCAACCGAGTGTCGATGCCGGATTGCTCGAAAGATTGTGTGTCGCTGTTGGATTACATCCAAGTGTGATGTTTGATGTTCCGGCGGATATAGAAAACAATTACCAAGACATCTCGGCACAGACCATCTTAGGTAATGCAAAAGTCGAAATTAATTCAAGTGATAGTCTCCGAGCACTGATTTCCGAGAAAGAGAGAATAATCGCCGAGAAGGAGCGAACGATCCAAATTTTGATGAGTCAAGCCGGCATCTCCCAAACGGGACAAAATCGGGACACCCCCGACAAAAAAGTAACATCTAACAACCAATAATCACGACCGTTAGACCGCTAAATAAAGCAGGCAAAATTCTTGTCACCCCGACTGAGAAGAAAGAGTTGAAAGTCCAAAGCTTCCAACTCTTTCTTGCATTATATCACCATCGTAATGATAGCGAGTTGGTTAAATATAGGTAAATATAAGTCTTTAATACCATATACGCAACAACTATGTAATTTGCATCATCCAGCCGAATGATCCTGACTTGTTACCCCCCTCTTTAATTATCAAAATCCGCTCAATAATATCCGCCTCTACGGTCCCCAAAAAATTTAAAGAACGCGCTCTTAAAAGCCGAATTAACTCCCTCCGTCGCTGATTTAGAGCGCGTTCCTTAAAATTTTTGGGGTCGTAGGGGCGGATATTTTTGAGCAGATTTTGAAAGTCAAAGAGGGCGCAATGTGGGCATTGCAACCGATGCGACTTTCGAAATATGCCAAAAAGATCCGGACAAAGGTAACTAAATCTACCAATATCTATTGCTAATTTTGTTGTCATTTTAACTTTTTTATAGAATAATGTTAACAAAATGTTAATTATGATTTGTGATTCTAAAATTCAAGGGAACGTTGAAGTTAGCTAAGTCTCGTATCCTTGGCCGCTTTTGATCACTTGCTTTCAGTCACATACAGGAGTATGCTCCTTTCAGCAAGTAATCAAAATCGACTCAAGGCTACGACCCCTACGGCCCAAAAAATTTAAGGAACGCGCTCTTAACTTCATCAAGTTGCTTTTCATAATTTTTGAGCTCTTTTTGAGCTTTTTGTATATCCTTTGGATCAGCCATCTTAGCTTTAAGATCCGATATGTTTTTTTTCGTGTCCGTTATCTTTTGTTCTATATCGGACATCATTTGTTTTGCCTGAGCACCATTGACGTTCAGGGTGACAGTAGCTGTATCTTTAATTCCACTCATAATAACATATTTTTGAGCGAAAATAAAGATTAATGTATCTAATATAAAAGACTAAACGCGCCGTAATTAAATTACGGCGCGTTAGTTTTAGTAATACTTTTCCCCTTTGCCTTTCCGATTCTTTTCATAAAGTTCGACATCGAACCATGGCAATGTCTTCGGCGATTCAGATGATGAAGAATGCCGACGACGGCGCTTCTTTTTTGGTTGAGGCCACTTGTTCTCCGGGACGAAACTCAATACGATGATTGGAACTACAATCGCTATTAAAATAAATTTTAACATTGCTTTAAAATATAATTTATGCAAATATAAGTCTTTAATACCACATACGCAACAACTATGTGATTTGCATCATCCAGCCGAATGATCCTGACTTGTTGCGCCCGGGTCGATAACCTAAGCGGATCATCACGGCATTTACCTCATCCGGCTTTAGATCAGCCATATCACCCAACTCCGCCATGATATCTGCCGTCGATGTGATAATTACTCCCCCTACAGTCGAGGTGGCTGGCTTGTACCTGCTCAGGTACTCCTCGAGGATGATGACGTTACTATTCACCTGCGCATCATCCTTGTCCAATATTTCCTCTACGGCATTACTGCCCATAGCTCGTCTGATTGCAGACTCCAACAGACTCATAATTCACCACCTCCTTCCCTATCTGAGCTTCTGTTATCTGCTTTGAGGCCGTGGAGGGTGATGTAACTGCCGAGGACCTTCCAGAGCATCACTACATCCTCGCGCTCCTCGAGGCGGATCCGTCCGAGATCCGAGATCTCGTCGAGGGTGTCGATCATCGCGGAGATCTCATAGACCTCCTTGTCCGGCAAAGATGAAGAAGTGAAGTCCATTACTCTCGAGATGGAGATAGTGGGAGCATTGCGTCTCATGCCTCACCTCCTTTCTTGCTGTGGTCGGCGAGATAGAGGAAGCCGATGGCGGCGAAAGCTGCGGTGAGGGTCACCGGAAGCGAATCGAGGCTTATGCCGACATACAGAGCGATGACGCTCATGACGGCGAGGGTTAGAGACTTGCGACGTGCGAGTGAGATAGCACGGACGCACATTTTCCGTACGTTGACGGCTCGGAGGGCGCGGGAGGCGCGGACTGCGGGTGCTTGGCTCATTGTGATTGTCTGATTCATAATCTTGACTATCGTAAGTTGTAGCTATTGGCAGGCTTATAAAAAAACGGCTGCCATTCCGTTGCTACAACTCACGATAGTCGACCCCAAGGGGAAGTATCTGAATTCGGAATGGCAGCCTTTGATGGTTGCAATATATGTCACCGGGCATAAAAAAAGCCCGATAATGTCGAGCGTCTGAACCTCCGCTCCTGGTTGTCGACAAACGACCGTGAATTGTAGCATCGCAAATTTACGACAAAAAAGCGACACTACCAAATTTTTTAGCAATTTTCTTTATTTTGCAATCTCACTCCAATAGTCCATCATCACGAGGTTACGGCGCTTAGTTTTCACGGCTGATGGCAAGAGCGCCCCCGTCGTGAAAGACGGAGGCGCGAAGTCAGCGAGAACAATGTTAAAGTGTAATCAAACGAGTTGCAGCTGACTTAATTCGTTACCGAAGGCGTGAAGCGCGTTCTGAATCTTCTGTGTAGTTTTAGGCGAAGGATTACGGTAGCCGGAGATATACTGCGACAATTGTGCCGGAGAAATCCCTGTGAGCTTCGACAATCCCCTGTAGGATATTAAATCGGCGTAATAGACCAGGAATGAGGGAAGATCGTAAGAGAAGGCAAAATCGACTTCCTCGAAAGGACGACCTTCTTTCTGAAATGATGCCTTCATATCCTCATACACCGCCTTGAAATCAGCGATTGCCGCCGTCGCCGTATCGCCGTCACCAATCACTCCATAAGAGAGATTGTTTTCATCCGGCATATAGGCTCCGTATGAACCGTCCTTGCCGCGTTCGATAAATACTCTGACTGTTTTCATTGTCGTAATGCTTTATTATTGTTTAACAAACTTGCTATGGCCGGGGGTGGAAAAGGAGGGGCTAAGCCCCGTCACTTACTTGATTCCGGCGTCCCGGAGAATGGATCTCAGAGTTCCGTTCTTGACCTCCTGAGATTCGTGATTGCTTGTGGTGAATCTCCTACCTGTCAGAGGCGAGTACCACTCAGGATGTCCTGCCCGGGATTCTCCGGTGGGATAACATCCTGCTTTCCGGAGTTTTCTGTGCAGTTCGTTGTACTTCATTGTTCTCTCGTTTGATTACACTGCAAAGTTAATGCTAAATTTTGATTTAGCAAAATATTTTGGCAGAAAAATTAAAAAAATTTTTTCAGAGGTACAGATTTGCGGGTTAGAACAGCGTGGGCGCGGTGTCGAGCCGGGCCTTGCGGATTGCGTCGAGGTGTTCTTCGGCTTCCTTCTGGGCGGCTTTGGCAGCCTTGACTTCCTTGATAGCCTCATTGACTGCCTGGAGAGCCTTGATCTCCGCCTCGTTCTCCTCGACGCGACGGCGCAGTGAACCGGCGAAGTAGTTGTAGAGCGCCTCGTAGCACTCCATCTGATACCTCTCGACCATCTCACGGCGTTCATCAGCCACGAGATTAGTGTCGATGGAGAATAACCATCCATAGACGTATTCGAGGGGCAGAGATATCATATCGTATGACTTTCCATCTGCTCCAGTTGTGTGTATGGTACACACAACTGAAGAAAGAATTCGATGCCTTTTTACGGCCTGAATCTGGCCGGAGACATTCAATGTGAGTGCATCACATATAGGACGCACAGGTACGTAGAAATCGTTGTTCTCGTCGCGAACGGCTGCAATTTCGATGCCGTTGACAATGGTGATGAATTGCTTTTGCATTTTCTTAATCTTTTAAATTTGAACTTTTTATTTTTGAGTTTATCATATTGGTACCAATTGGGACTCCAGACATGTGATCGAAGACTCACCGAGGGAGTTCGTTGATGGCTCGACGTAGAGACAAGTGATGAAATTTGGCGAGCCCATAACACCCTTCTCTACATCTGTTACCA
>JBJEKI010000020.1:0-5448 GCA_051878555.1 Lepagella sp.
ACCCGAGTCTCGTATCCTTGGCCGCTTTTGATCACTTGCTTTCAGTCACATACGTACGTATGCTCCTTACAGCAAGTAATCAAAATCGACTCAAGGCTACGACCCCTACGGCCCCAAAAATTTAAGGAACACGCTCTAAGGAACGCGCTCTAAAAACGCGCTCTAAAGCCAAGAGAAGTAGGGGAAGAGTGAACAAAAAGGATGGAATCTATGTTAAAGAGATAAAGGCTCTCAGTGTTCTTTAGAGAATCCGGAAATGATAACTCAAGAGGTAATAGACGATATATATCGGAACTATCACAAGCAGTGCAAGGATGTAGAGGAGTTGCGACTTCCCTACTTTGTCAAGTTGCTGTCGCCGCATCATGAGATGCGAATAGATGGCGACATGGTGATAGTGGACAGCATCAAGGCCACAAGTCCCTTTCACAAGTTTCTGATGCGAGGGCTCTGCGCTGTGTTGGAATTTGACAGGATGGTGGCAATGGTGTTTCCGACACATATCATCTTTTTCAGCAAGCGGGAGCGAAAGATTTCGGTGAATTTCCGACCGCTGAAGCGAAAGCAGAGTTGGAAAGAGCGGCTCTTCGGGCGACGCAAGAAAGAGAACCCGGAATAGGAGGCCCAAATGATCCCGGAGGCTATAAACGAAAAGAGGGGATGTATCCATAGGTTGGATACATCCCCTCACAACGTTATTGATATGAAACAAAAGACGATCAATAAGTGCTGAGGATATCGAAGCCATCTTCGAGGTCTTCCTCATTGAAATTGCTTTCATCGATAGGCTCGATGTCGATATCTTCGAGTGCTGCTTGAGCCTTGGAGTCGATGACGCGATCGAACTCATCGATGTCGACTTTCTGAGCGGGAGCTTTGCCACGCTTGAGAGTGCAGATGGGCTCCATGAGATGACGATTGGGGAAAATTTCCTTCAGTTCGAGGAAGAATGAACGCTCGGTGAGATAGTCAAAGACGAAAGAGAGTTTTTGGCCCTCATCCTCTACGAGTTCACCGATAGGGGTGCTTTCCATAAGCCAACAATCCTGGTCGATGGCTAAGTTGCCCATGTCTTCGAGGGTAATTTCTTCTTCTCGTTCCCAGTCTTCGCTGCAGAGGAAGAAAGAGTCGAGTTCATCTTTGGTGTAGTCAACGCTTTCGAGGATTACATTACGCAACTGAAGGAAGGTGTTTTCAGAATCGATTTCGATCTCGCGGCTGAAGTTCGATACTTCATCGCTGACAAGTTTAAACCTATATACCATGATAGTCTAATTGAATATTAGATTTAGTTCAACAATCTTATTTGTGCCTTAAACGGGCTGAAGAGTGTTCACTCTCCAAAAACAATGCGAATTTAATACGCATTCTCAATATGTGCAATAGATAGAGAAAAAAAAATGCCTAAAAAGTTAGAATTAAGTTAATATAATTATAAAAGATGTAGAAAAAGGGGTATGATAGGATATAAACGCCACAAATTTTACACAAAAGAAAGACTGTGATCGGGAGATTCCGACCACAGTCTGATATATGGGAATATATATAAATCTTATAATATACCGTTTTTCTTGAATACTTTCTCGATGGCTTCGAGCGAACGAGTGACTTGCTCTTTGGTGTGAGTAGCCATAAGAGAGTATCGGATGAGGGTGTCTTGAGGAGCGACAGCGGGAGTAACCACGGGGTTGACGAAGACGCCCTCTTCGAGGAGGTCGTGAGTCACCTGGAAAGTTTTGTAATCGTCGCGGATGAAGAGGGGTATGATGGGAGTTGAAGTATGCCCGATTTCGCAACCCATAGCACGGAAGTTGTCGAGGGCATAGTTGGTGATTTCCCAGAGGTGTTCACGACGTTCGGGCTCTGCGATGATAATATCGAGGGCAGCATTGACAGCCGCAGTAGAAGCGGGAGTGATAGATGCCGTGAAGATATAAGAGCGTGAATGGTGACGGAGGAAGTTGGTGATTGACTTGTCGGCAGCGATGAAACCACCAAGAGAAGCGAACGACTTTGAGAAGGTACCCATAATGAGGTCGACATCATCTTGGACACCGAAGTGGAAACAAGTACCTTGACCCTTATCGCCGAATACGCCGAGACCGTGAGCCTCATCGACCATAATGGATGCGTTATATTGCTTGGCGAGACGCACGATTTCCGGGAGGTTGGCGACATCGCCTTCCATAGAGAATACACCGTCGGTAACGATGAGTTTGATTTTATCGGGGTCGCACTTCTTGAGTTGAGTTTCGAGCGACGCCATATCGTTGTGGCGATATTTAAGACAAGTGGAGTAAGAGAGGCGACGGCCTTCGATGATCGAGGCGTGGTCTTGCTCGTCGAGGATTACGTAATCTTCGCGGCCGGTGAGGATAGAGACGACACCGAGGTTTACACCGAAACCGGTGGAATAAAGCATTGCATCCTCCTTGCCCATGTAGTCAGCGAGACGGGCTTCGAGATCCTTGTGAATGGTAAGAGTGCCATTAAGGAAAGGAGATCCGGCGAGACCAGTGCCATACTTTTTGGTAGCTTCGACGGCAGCTTCGATCACTTTGGGATGGTTGGTAAGCCCCATATAGCTGTTAGAGCCGAACATGAGTACTTTTTTCCCATTCATGATAACCTCTGTGTCTTGCTCGCTTGAGATGGGTCGGAAATAGGGATAGATACCGGCCGCCATGGCACGCTGAGGAGCATCGTAAGCTGAAAGTTTTTGTTGTAAAGGCTTCATATACTTAATTACTGAATGCGGAGCGAATCCGCTATTATAATTACAAACGCCGGAAGAACGTTTGTCCAACAATTCGAAAATCGGGGTAAAATCAAACCTACCCGCCAAATCAGAATGCAAAGTTAATAAAAATTTTGGAATTTTTTGCAAATACTCATCAACAAAAGGCAAATTAAGCATAAATTTATAAAAAAACACCGATTAACAAGGTCTGAGCACGCTACTCAAAATATAGGGAGGAATCAGTAGCACTCCCCTACTCCTATTATATATAAGAGTGTGACAGAGAGTGTGACAGAGAGTGTGACAGAATGACACAATATGTGGGTATTAGAGGAGGATTTTGACAAAAATGGCACAGATTGGCACAGCGAGGCACAAAATGGCACAAATATATATTTCACTGATTTTCAAGGCATTAAACTTATTTTAACAAAAATTTTGGTCAGCAGATGACAAATTAGCATAATATTTGTTAGAAGTATAAGTGGAAGTCGGAACGGCAACGGGCCGGCTTCCAAATAAAGCTTCGAGATCGAGTTGGCATAGTCACCGGTCGCTAATGGCGCAAAGTGATGGCTGAGGAGAGCGGAGCAAAAGAAAAGTAAGAATAATAACTAAAAAAAACGAAAATAAAATGGGAAAAATTATTGGTATTGACTTGGGAACAACCAACTCATGCGTAGCAGTGCTTGAAGGCAAAGATCCTGTGGTAATTCCTAACAACGAAGGTCGCAACACGACACCCTCGGTAGTGGCATTTGTAGATGGCGGAGAGCGCAAGGTGGGAGATCCTGCGAAGCGTCAAGCCATCACCAATCCTACTCGCACCGTGTATTCGATCAAGAGATTCATGGGCGAGAAGTACGAGAAGGTGCTCGAAGAAGTAAAGCGTGTGCCTTACAAGGTAGTCAATCAGAACAACATGCCTAAGGTAGACATCGACGGGCGTGAATATACACCTCAAGAGATTTCGGCGATGGTGCTTCAGAAGATGAAGAAGACCGCCGAGGATTATCTTGGGCAGCCTGTAACAGAGGCAATCATCACCGTACCGGCATATTTTGACGATTCACAGCGTCAAGCCACCAAGGATGCAGGCGAGATCGCCGGCTTGAAGGTGATGCGTATCATCAACGAGCCAACGGCAGCCGCTTTGGCCTACGGACTTGACAAGTCTGACAAGGATCAGCGCATCGCCGTGTTCGACCTGGGTGGTGGGACATTCGATATTTCAATCTTGGAGCTTGGCGACGGCGTGTTTGAGGTTAAATCGACCAATGGTGATACACACCTGGGTGGTGACGACTTCGACCATGTTATCATCGACTGGCTTGTAGATGAGTTCAGAGCAGCAGAGGGTGTGGATCTAAGCCAAGATCCTATGGCAATGCAGCGTCTTAAAGAGGCTGCCGAGAAGGCCAAGATCGAACTTTCAAGCTCGACAGCTACAGAGATCAATCTTCCTTATATCACAGCGACAGCAAGCGGTCCGAAGCACTTGGTAAAGACGTTGTCGCGTGCCAAATTTGAGGCATTGAGCGCGAGTCTGATTCAGGCTGTAGTGACCCCCTGTGTCAACGCGCTGAAGGATGCCGGCTTGTCGGCATCTGAGATCGACGAAGTGATCTTGGTGGGTGGTTCGACACGTATTCCTGCCATCCAGGCGAAGGTAAAAGAGATCTTCGGCAAGGAGCCCAACAAGGGTGTAAACCCTGACGAGGTAGTAGCGATTGGCGCATCTATCCAGGGTGGTGTGTTGACCGGTGAAGTTAAGGATGTGTTGCTGCTCGACGTAGTGCCCTTGTCGATCGGTATCGAGACATTGGGTGGCGTGATGACTAAGCTCATCGATGCGAACACCACTATCCCGACACGTAAGAGCCAGACCTTCTCGACAGCAGTTGACAATCAGCCTGAAGTGACCGTAAGAGTGCTTCAAGGAGAGCGTCCTATGGCAGCCGACGACAAGTTGCTCGGCGAGTTCAACCTTGGCGGTATCGCGCCGGCGCCTCGTGGAGTGCCTCAGATTGAGGTAACCTTTGAGGTGGATGCCAATGGTATCTTGAACGTAACAGCCAAGGATAAGGCTACAGGCAAGGAGCAGTCGATTCGTATCGAGGCATCGAGTGGTCTTAGTGACGCTGAGATCGAGAGAATGCGTCAAGAGGCTAAAGCCAATGAGGAAGCTGATAAGAAGGTGAAGGAGCGTGTAGACAAGCTCAATGAGGCAGATGCTGTAATCTTCCAGACCGAGAAGCAGCTCAAGGAGCTTGGCGACAAGCTTGCAGCCGACAAGAAGGCTAAGGTGGAAGAGGCGCTCAACCATTTGAAAGAAGTCCACAAGCAGCAGAAGATCGACGAGATCGACAATGCTATCAAGGCGCTCAGCGATGCCTTCCAGGCAGCAGCACAAGACATCTATGCCGCCCAGCAGGCAGCCGGTGCACAACCCGGTGCACAACCGGGTGCACAGCCGGGTGCCGGCCAGTCCAATGGCAAAGATGACGTAACCGACGTAGACTTCGAAGAAGTAAAATAAGTTTGAATAACTTTTAATATAAAGAGAGAGCGTGTAGCTTAGCGGCTACACGCTCTTTTTAGGTGATTACAATGTAAAAAATTGCCATGAGGATGCATCTCTTAAATTAGGTGTAGATACTGTTTCTTTGAGTGTGTCTAAGAAAGGGTTCAAAAAAGGACCAGCCAAA
>JBJEKI010000021.1:0-5442 GCA_051878555.1 Lepagella sp.
TGCTCAAAAATATCCGCCCCTACGACCCCAAAAATTTAAGGAACGCGCTCTTAGAGATTATATCTCAGATGATTGAGAGCACGCATCACATTGCAGAGGGTTTGCGACCAGCAGCTGACGAAATTGTCGTGGCACTCACGGTAGGCATCGCGGAGTTGCTCGCCATCGCTTTCGCGGA
The DNA here is from genome assembly GCA_051878555.1 of Lepagella sp. Taxonomy (GTDB): domain Bacteria; phylum Bacteroidota; class Bacteroidia; order Bacteroidales; family Muribaculaceae; genus Lepagella. The sequence continues at coordinate 179 of JBJEKI010000021.1, forward strand.
CTATAGCGACGAAATCGTAAAGGTGCTGATAGATATCGGCGAGGCTCTCGGAGATAGAAGTGGCGATAGGGGTATCGCTATACTTCATATCCTCCTCAAAGGTTTCGAGATATACATCGTCATCACTGAGGAGAGCAGCGACACCACGGCGCACCGACTCATACATCTCCTCATCGATATAAGAGGGGAGATAATCGAAGTCATCGTCGGGAGAGAGAGAAACATTCTCCACCACGATATCGGAGAAATTCCAATAAATCCGGGGCAATAAGCCGAGGATATTGGTGATAAAATCGAAGCGCTCGAACTCCGTGGCATTTTCGAGAGTAGCACAATATTCAGTGGAGAGAGCGGTGATATTGATCAGTTGGGAATGGAGGTCAGAATCAGTCATAAAGGTGGTTGGCATTGATATAATCGATCACATCGTCATCGACGAAATATCGTGGGGACTTACCTTGAGAGAAGACCGACCTGACGAAAGTCGACGACATAACGGAGAGTGGAGCCTGCTCGAGGAGCGAGACCCCGAGAGGTAGAGGGAGAGACACCTCAAATCCGGGACGAGGATATATGATGATAGGGAACTCTGCGACGATCTCCTCGTGGTTGCGCCAGAGCCGGAACGAGAGCCAATTGTCCGAGCCAATGATGAGGTGGAACTCATGCTCCGGGTAGGAACGTTTCAGTTCGCGGAGTGTCTGATAGGTATAAGATGGACGAGGAAGAGAGAACTCGAAATCGGAGACTACCACGTCAGGACACTTATCGGCGACGATACGGCACATGGCGAGACGATGTTCCGCCGGGGTGCGAGTCGAATCGACCTTTAAAGGATTGATCGGGCTCGGCATAAGCCAAAGAGCATCGAGGTCACAAAACTGCGAAAGATAGCTCACCATCATGGCATGACCGATATGGATGGGATCGAAACTACCGGAAAAGAGGCCTATCTTCATAGCTGCAAAAGGGATCGAAACGGGAGAATAGTCAACGAGAGATCATTCATACCATACGAGGAAACCTCTGATGATAGCGGCTACTTTCGCCACCGCCTCATCGATATCCTTATTCACGACGCAACGATCGAACTTGGGAGCGAAATCCATCTCAAAGCGAGCCTTCTCGAGTCGTTTTCTGAGTGACTCCTCTGAATCGGTGTTGCGATCGCGGAGGCGCTGTTCGAGAGTTTCCATATCAGGAGGGAGTATAAACATAATCAGGCAATCATCCTCGTATGTATCCTTGACATTGAACGCCCCCTTGACATCGACATCCATGATGACATTATGGCCGGCTTCGAGCTGCTTATCCACTTCGCTACGGAGAGTGCCATACTTAGTACCGGAATAGACCTCCTCCCACTCTACGAAATCACCCTCAGCGATGCGGCGGTCGAACTCCTCGGGGGAGAGGAAATGATATTCACGGCCATTCTGCTCCTCGCCGCGAGGGGGGCGGCTTGTAGCCGAGATAGAGAAAGCGAGGTTCAGATCGGGCATTTCCAATATACGGCGTATGATAGTAGACTTGCCGGTGCCGGAGGGACCGGAGAGTACAATAACGGCTTTTTTAGACATAACTATGGGTGGGTTTACAAAACGTTTAACACTTGTTCCTTGATTTGCTCGAGTTCGTCCTTCATCTTAACGACGATCTTTTGCATATCGGCATCATTAGATTTCGAGCCGAGGGTATTGATCTCGCGGCCCATTTCCTGGGCGATAAAGCCGAGTTTTTTGCCTTGCCCCTGCTGAGGGCGGCCATCATCGAGAGCGCCAAGAGTTTCGAGGAAATAATTCAGGTGAGAGCGGAGGCGAATTTTCTCCTCGGTGACATCGAGTTTTTCTATATAGAAGATGAGTTCCTGCTCCAATCTACCGCGGTCATAATCGATGGAAGTCAGGCGAGCGAGTTGCTCCTCGAGGCGAGCGCGAATCTTGGCGACACGTTGCGACTCGAAAGGTGTAACCTGCTCGAGGAGTTCGCCGATATTTTGGATTTTGGTCAGGAAGAAACCATGCAACTTTCTACCTTCGGCGATGCGGAACTCCACGAGAGCGTCGACAGCAGCGCGGAGCGCTTCGAGGAAAGCCTCCTTATCCTCGGGGTCGAGTTGAGGAGCCTCCGTTTTGAGTACATCGGGGAGGCGCATCAACACCTGATACCAATCTGCAGGATAAGGGATCTCGAGGCGTTGAGCGGCATCCTCGATCTGGCTCTTATACGAAGCGAGCACCTCGGCATTGATCTGAACATGAGAAGAATCGACGATTTGCTCTACTACGGTATTGAGGTCGACCTTGCCGCGTTCGAGCGACTCAGCGATGATGCTGCGAGCATCGAGTTCCAACTCCTTGAACGAAAGAGGAACACGCATCGAGAGATCTAACTGCTTCGAATTGAGCGACTTCAGATCGACGGTAAACCGTTTGGAGGAGGATATTGCAGAACCCCGGCCGAAGCCGGTCATAGATAGTATCATTTGAACAGAATTAATAATAAAGAATAGTCACAAATTTATAAATTAATCTTTAGACTTCCAAAGAAGGGGGAGATAATCGAACGGAAAAATATTTACAAAAGATCCGATGGGATGATGACGAGGGGTTACTCCTTCTCCTTTTTAACAGAAAACCCGAACTTGCCGATCATCTCGCCGAGGTGGTAATAATGGCCGTGGCAATAAGTCATAAGTCCGGACTTTTCGAGTTCGAATCTACCCGACACGGGATCGACCCAACGGGAATCGGCTCGCACATTCACTACATCGGCGATAAACATGTGGTGAGAGCCGAGGTCTGATACCGACTTTACGCGGCACTCGATAGAGAGGGGAGACTCCTCGATGGTGGGAGAAGCGACCTTCTCGCCCGGGATAGGTGTAAGACCGGACTCCTTCCACTTATCGTAATCGCGACCCGAACGGACGCCGACCCAGTCGGTGGCGCGAGCCATATCGGCGGTGGTCAGATTGATAGTAAACTCCATATTCTTCATCAAGATGGGGAAAGAATGTCTCTCCTTGCGGACCGAGATGAAACACATGGCAGGGTCGCTGCAGATGGTGCCGGTCCAGGCTATGGTGAGAGGATTCCACTCTTCGGGAGAAGCGCCGACAGTGACAATAACAGCAGGGAGAGGATATATCATCGTGCCGGGGCGCCAAGATTGTTTGCTCATGGATAAAATCGATTTAAAAATGATACAATTGCAAAATTAATAAAAAAATAAATGGTGAGTTAATAAAAAGTAATTCAAAAAATGTTATATTTGCAAATTATAGTGTATGTGAGGTAAAAAAGGCCTGCATATATATTAAGGTAAAGAAGTAAAAACTCTAAAAAGAAAAGAAAAATAAGAAATAGACAATGAGCAACGACGAATTATTGAGAACAGTAACGGCGCGTGCAGAGAAATGGTTGAGCGACCAATACGACCAGGAGACACGCGATGAAGTAAAGAGACTTCTTGAGTCTGAAGACAAGACCCCACTGATCGAGGCGTTCTACAAGGACTTGGAGTTCGGCACGGGCGGTTTGCGCGGCATCATGGGTGCGGGCACCAACCGTATGAACATCTACACAGTAGGAGCAGCAACCCAGGGACTTGCGAACTACTTGAAAGATACATTTAAAGAGTTGGATCAGATCTCGGTGGCAGTAGGGCATGATGTGCGCAACAACTCGCGCAAATTTGCCGAATTGACCGCAAAAGTATTTGCCGCCAACGGCATCAAGGTGTATCTCTTCGATGGTCCCTGCCCGACCCCTGAGGTATCATACGCTATTCGCAAATTGGGATGTCAGAGTGGTGTGATGATCACAGCGAGCCACAACCCCAAGGAATACAATGGTTATAAGGCATATTGGAGCGATGGTGCACAGATGATCTCCCCCCACGACGTAAAGACAATCGAATATGTGAGTGCCATCACATCGGTAGATCAGGTACGTTTCGATGCAGATCCGGCGTTGATCCAGGTGGTAGGTAAAGATGTCGACGACATGTACTTGGAAGAGATCCATGGATTGAGTCTTGATCCGGAGGCCTGCAAGCGTCATCACGACATGAAGATCGTGTACACTCCGATCCATGGCACAGGGTTGCGCTTGGTGTTTGACTCCTTGCGCAAATGGGGCTTTGACAATGTGATTCACGTGCCGGAGCAAGATGTTCAGAGTGGAGACTTCCCGACAGTGGCATCACCCAATCCGGAGAATGCCGAAGCCATGACCATGGGTATCGCCAAGGCGAAAGAGACCGGCGCCAGCCTGGTATTGGCATCCGACCCAGATGCCGACCGTATCGGTGTGGTGGTAAGAGATGGTTCGGGCAACTATCAGCTGGTCAACGGCAACCAGATCAATATGGTGATGATCTACTATCTGATCACCAAGAATGCAGAGCGAGGACTCCTTAAGGGTAACGAATATGTCGTAAAGACCATCGTGACCACCGAATCGATCAAGCGCATAGCCGATGCCAATGGTGTGGAATGTTACGACTGTTTCACCGGCTTCAAGTGGATCGCCGACGTGATCCGCAACTTGGAGGGTAAGAAGCGTTATATCGGAGGTGGCGAAGAGAGCTACGGCTTTTTGCCACAGACCTTCGTACGCGACAAAGACTCCGTATCGACCAACTCCCTCTTGGCAGAATGTGCAGCCTGGGCTGCAGATCAAGGGAAAACCCTCTACGACGTGCTGGTAGACATCTACGAGAAATATGGTTTCTCACGCGAGAAGGGTGTCAGCGTAGTGCGTCCCGGCAAGAGTGGCGCCGAAGAGATCGTGGCAATGATGAAGAACTTCAGAGAGAATCCTCCCAAAGAATTGGCAGGAAGCCCTGTAGTGAAGATCAAAGACTACTCTGATCTGACTTGTCGCGACTTGAAGAGCGGCGAGACAGAGAAGATGGACTTCCCCACAACATCGAACGTGCTTCAATTCTTCACCGAATCGGGCGACAAAGTATCTGTACGTCCTTCGGGCACAGAACCGAAGATTAAATTCTATGTCGAAGTGAGAGAAGATATGCCTTCACGCGACAAGTATGAGGAGACTGTGGTAAAAGCAGAGAAGCATATCGATCAGCTTCTCGCCGACCTCGGTGTGAAATAAGAGAAAAATCCTGTAACTCGGGATTGTACATACATGGGCTGTGACAATAAAAAATGTCACAGCCCATAATTTTATTGGTGTCAAAACATTAAGAGCGCGTTCCTTAAATTTTTTGGGTCGTAGAGGCGGATATTTTTGAGC
>JBJEKI010000022.1:0-14571 GCA_051878555.1 Lepagella sp.
TGCTCCTTACAGCAAGTAATCAAAATCGACTCAAGGCTACGACCTCTACGGCCCCAAAAATTTAAGGAACGCGCTCTAATCTATTCATGATTTCAAAATGTTTTTACTTAAGGACACAGGGCGAGAAAGAAATGTGACAAAAGAGTGAAAAAATATTGGAGAGCACGTTCTTAGGAATCAAATATGACAGGATTTTGTTTGGATGAAAATTAATTTGTAAATTTGTAGCAAAACGACGTAAAATATGAAACATAAGTCTTTAATCGCAATCATCTTAGAGCGCGTTCCTTAAACTGAAAACCAGTTTGCCTTGGAGTACAAGGTAAACTGGTTTTCATCATATTGCGGAAAGACAGGGATTCGAACCCTGGGTACCTAAAAGGCACAACGGTTTTCGAGACCGCCCCGATCGACCACTCCGGCATCTTTCCCGGTCGTTTTTGATAGCGAGTGCAAAGTTAGCATTAAATTGGGAAAATGCCAATTTTTTGGGGATATTTTTTTGCAGATAGTTTTTAAGGCTATAAACGGGAGGGAAAAGACTCGCTGCGCTCTTCAGCCGAATACAAACTGGCTGACGGCGAAGAGGGGTCGGAACCAGCCGAATACAAACTGGCTGATGGCGAGGGGGAAACGGGGCGACCACTGGGAGGAGAGGGAAATTGATAGGGAAGCGGGGAGGGGAAAAGCGAGGGGAAGCGGGGAGGGGGAAAGCGAGGGGAAGCGGGGAGGAACGCGCTCTTAGGATATTTCGTAGCGGGCTCCGGGGAGTTTGTTGATTATACCTTCGAATTCGAGTTCGGTTAGGGCAGCCATGAGCAGGGGCATGGATAGTCCTGTGTCGAGGTGTATGCTGTCGATGGACATAGGTTGTGCCTTCTGACGGAGGGTTTGGTAGACTATGGCGAGGTCACCTTCGAGTTCAGGGAATAGGACTTTCTGGGGAGGGAGTGCATCAAGAGCGGGGATCTTCCAACGCATTAGGTTCATGAGGTCGGGGAGGGAGGAGTATATGCGTGCTTTATCTTTGGAGATGAGATGGTTGCAACCGGCGCTTATGGGGTCGTTGTATCTACCCGGGAGGGCCATGACTTCTCTACCGTAAGAGAAAGCGATGGAGGCAGTACTCATAGCACCCCCTTTGATTTCGGATTCGACGACGAATGTAAGCTCGGAGAGACCTGCGACGATACGGTTGCGTTGGAGGAAATTTTGGCGGTATGGGCGAGTTTGGGTAGGATACTCAGAGAGGATCGAACCACCTTGGGCGAGGATGTGCTTGGCGAGGTCGCGGTTTTGGGCCGGGTAAATAGTGTCGAGGCCGTGCGCCATGACGGCGACGGTGGGGAGGCCATGTTTGAGAGCGGCGACATGGGCAGCGGTGTCGATGCCATAAGCGAGACCGCTGACAATCAATGCTTCGGGATAGTATGGGGCAATAGATTCGACGAATCTGTCGGTGAAGGAGAGTCCGTAGGAGGTGGACCGACGGGTGCCGACGATGCTGAGAGATGGGTGAGAGTCAAGGTTGGTGTTGCCGAGTTGGTATAGCACGATAGGGGCGTCGGGGAGGTCACGGAGGAGTATTGGGAAGTCATCGTCGAGGATGAAATGGACCTTTATCTTGTGACGCTGAACGAACTCATACTCTTGGCGTGCACGGAAGAGAGCCTCTTCGCGAGCTATGTTTTGGAATAATCTACAAGCCATGGATTGGAGCTTTTGGTTCAGCTCCGGCATGTTTAGGGAGAAGAAGTCATGGAGTGAGATGCCGAGGTCGGCGAGGTTTCTGACGACATCGGCGGTGATTCCCGGGGTGAGTGATAGAGCTATTTTGTAGACTAAATCAGAGTCCATAGGGTGGGGCTATTTTATGTACTTGGCGAAGAGGGCTGCTAATTCGTCTCCACGGGAGAGTTTTCCATCTTGCAGGACAACAACGGTGACGACGGCTTCGGCGCAGACTTCGCCGTTGTTCTTGATGATATCTTGGTGGAAGATGAATCTGGGGCCTTTACGTTCGAGTCTGAGGCAGCTGAGGAAAGAGTCTCCGCCACGTAGGGAGGATTTGTATTCGATCTCAATTTTGCGGACCACGGCGTCGATGCCTCGGTTGTGCATTTCGATAAAAGGGAGACCGGCGTCTTTGCAGAACTTATGTCGGGTGTGCTCCATATAATGGAGGTAGTTGGCGTTGTTGACTATCTGCTCGCAGTCGAGTTCGTAGTCACGGACTTCCATGTCCATAATGAAGCAATATTTTTTGTCGGAGTCTTTAAGTATTCTCATGATTGTGGGGCTTAATTTGGGGCTTGGGAGGCGTCGGTTATATTATTGGCTTGTATTGCGTCGAAGATTTCGGGTGATAAGGCCTCTTGAGGGATCCGGATGAATCCACGAGCCGGGGAGATGATGGGGATAATCAGGGAGTTGGCTTTGATTCGGGCAGGGGCGAGACACTCTCGGGGGAAGGAGATCTCGGAGATTCGGAAACCGGATGGGGAATCAGGAGCGGTGTCATCGGGCGGGGCTACTTCGGCGGGGTTGGGGTCTTCTTTTATGTGGAGGCGTATTGTCAGGGCTTTGGGAGTGATTAGGATGGTGTGGGGGAGGACGTTGAAGAAGCACTCTTGGCGCAGACCGTGGTAGTAGTACATAAAAGCCATGAGCATGGGTATGATTATGGTGATGATCATCAGAGCTATTATTAGGATTCGGATGTCGAGGAGTATTCCTAAGACAATGCCGATGAGAGAGATGGCGGTCAGAGACAATAGCCAAGGCATGGCGAAGCATTTCATCAGGGTTCTGATGAACGAGAATCCACCCATCCGGAAGATAGTGGTCTCAGCTTCATGGGATCCGTCGATGGAATCGGCGGAAACAATAGCCGGCCCGGGGAGGGGGGTGGGCATGGCTGGGGGTGCTACCCTATTGGCTGATGATGTCACGATAAAGGCGTTCGATTCGATATGTTTCGCTGTTTAGTTTGATGGCTTCTTGGGCGTAGCCGGTGCCTTGGGCGTTATAAAGCTTTGAGAGGTCAATATATTTGTTGCCCTTGGCTTTGATTGGGGCGAAGACAACGTTTCGTTTTCTTTTGGCTTCATCGCAGAGAGGAGAATGGCCGTTGGGGAGGATGCCACGTAGCTCGAGGGGAACGCCATCAGCTTTGCAACGTACGGCACGTATTTCGGATACGGGAGGATAACCGATGCCGGTCCACATGATGTATTGATTGGCGACAAAATCGGGGTTGACATCGTCGATGGAAGAGATGGGAGGACACCCTTCGATGGCGATGGTGGCAGTAGATTTGAAGCGAGGGATGTAGTCCTGGTCGAGGAGGTGTTTATTTTCGGAGAGGGTATAATCTTGGTTCAGCTGGTCGTTGTAGAAAGTACGGCTGAGGACTTCGGTGAGGACTTCGGGGGTGACTTGTCGGCGTTCGGCGTAATCGCAAATAAGGCATTGTGCGTTAGCCTCACGTACTTGGCCGTAACCCTCGTTGGGTCGGCCGCTATGGCTGTAGTTAGTGCGAATCAGTACTCCGTTGGGGGCGTCGGCGAGGTTGTAAACGACGTAAGAGTGGTTGTTGGTTTCGAAATAAGCACCATTACCGAGGGCATCGATGACGCCGAAATTTGCTTCGACGCCCATGGGCCGTGGGTAAGAGTCAAGGAGATGTCGGAAATCGTCGACAGTGCGGCAAGTACGGAGAGCACGAGTCATAAGTATACCCTCCTTGTCCATCTCTTTGTCGGGGACACGGTCATCTTTGATGTTGTAAGAGGCAGTGTTCATGACGGCGAAGCCGGCGTCGTTCATGCCCATCCATGCTTCACGGAGTCGGGAATCGGCTGCATTGAATAGGGCGACATATCCGAAGCCCTCGTCATTAGCGGGGATATACTCGACTTTATTGTCGATGGTAGATGTGTCACGGTGCTTCCAGAGGATAGGGCGACCGTATGGGTTTGCATCAGCTGCGATGATGGCAGAAGTGCAAGCAAAGACCGCGGCAGGGAAAATAGTCGCCGCGGTCAGAATAATGGATAATAAAAAAGAATTTCTCATACGCAAAATATTGAGGAGAGCCCCATCTCCACGGGAGATGGGGGGGATGGAGCTCACTTAGTCGAGTTTGTGGATCACGAGGCCAGAGCGGAGTTTGGGCTCGAACCAGGTGGTCTTTGGAGGCATAATATTTCCGGTGTCAGCAATGTCGATAAGTTGCTGCATAGTGACGGGGTAAAGGGCGAGAGCCATAGCCATTTCGCCGCTATCTACGCGACGTTTGAGTTCGCCGAGACCGCGGATACCTCCGACGAAGTCGATACGTTTGTCAGAGCGGAGGTCGGTGATGCCGAGGATATCGCGGAGGATAAGGTCGGAAGAAACAGTAACGTCGAGGACACCGATAGGGTCTTCATCGTTGTAGGTACCGGCTTTAGCGGTGAGCGAATACCAACGGCCGTCGAGATAGAGGGCGAAATTATGGAGCGCCTTTGGGTGGTATATCTCGGTGCCCATATCCACGACATCGAAATTAGCGGCGACACGGTCGAGGAACTGGGCGGGAGTCAATCCATTAAGGTCGCGGACTACGCGGTTGTAGTCGATGATGCGGAGGTGAGAAGCGGGGAAAGCGACAGCCATGAAGAAGTTGTATTCTTCATCTCCGCGATGGTTGGGATTGTTCTCAGCCTTTTCGTTGCCGACGAGAGCGGCAGCGGCGGAGCGGTGGTGACCGTCAGCGATGTATAGCGAAGGGATCTTTTCGAACTCGGCAGTGATAAGGTCGATCATATACTGATCGTCGATCACCCAGAAAGTATGACCGAATCCGTCGGGGGCAACGAAGTCATATTCGGGATCCTTCTCGTTGGTGACTTTGCGGATCACCTCTTCGAGGACTGCATTGTCGGGGAAAGCGAAGAACACAGGCTCAACGTTAGCGTTGTTGCAGCGCACATGTTTCATGCGGTCTTCTTCCTTATCGCGGCGAGTAAGCTCATGCTTTTTGATACGACCCTCCATATAGTCGCGGACCCAAGCGGCGACTACGAAGCCATATTGAGTACGGCCCTCCATGGTCTGGGCGTAGATATAATAGCACTCTCTGGGGTCTTGAACGAGCCATCCCTTGTCTTGGAACTTCTGGAAATTTTCAGCAGCTTTGACATAGACAGCGGGGTCATGCTCGTCGAAACCGGGAGCGAAGTCGATTTCAGGTTTGATGATGTGATAGAGGCTCATTTCGTTGCCTTCAGCCTCTTTGCGAGCCTCTTCAGAGTTAAGGACATCGTAGGGGCGGGAAGCCACTCTTTCGACGAGATCACGAGGAGGACGAATGCCTCTAAAAGGTTTTACTTTTGCCATGGTTTGTTTTAATTTAAGGTTATTTAGAATTAAGATTTAATTTATGGTGAGAAGAATGATTGTTTTATGGTTAAAAAAAGGCGAAAATGTCAATACGAGGAGAGCGATCTGACAGAAACGCAATGCAAATATAATAGTATGATATAATATTTGCAAATTTTGAGGGGTCTTATTGTTTTCTAATCCATCCAGAGGGGCATTTATCGGCATAAATGAGACCACCGATGATTAGAGCGCAACCGATATACCCGAAGAGATAGATATTTTCGTCGAGAAGGAAGAAGGCAGCAATCATGGTGACCAAAGGCTGTACGTAAAGATAATTGTTGGAAGTAACGGGGCCGAGTATTCTCATGACTTCATTCCAGATGACGTAAGCAGCGAGAGAGCACATGCCGACGAGGAACATGAAATTGAGGAAAATTTTGGGATGCGCGAAGTCGAAGAGGGCGGCTATATGGAGAGGTTCTTGCTGAGAGAAGAGGAGAGGGATAGCAGAGATGACGCCGTAGAAGAAAAGTTTACGGGTAACGAAGAAGCCGCTGTAGTGCGGCAGGACACGCTTTATAGCGACGGTGTATATGGCCCAAGAGAGGGCAGCAGAGAGGGCTAGGAGGTCACCTTTAGGGTTGATAGAAAGGCCATCGCCGTTGCTCAGAATTATGCAAGCGGCACCGGCGAATGATACGATCGAGCCGATTATGACACCGGGAAGAATCCGCTGGCGGTAGATTATCGCCATGAGGATAGTTGTAAAAATGGGAGATATTGATGCGAGGAGGGATACATTTCCGGTGGTGGTGTTCTGGAGGGCGAAGTTTTCGGTGATGAAGTATAGAGATCCGGAGCAAATGCCACATAGCATGAATGTGAATTCGTCTCTCCAGTTGTTGGATCGGATGTTACGGAAAGTGAAGAGGAGGAGTATCAGGTATGCGGCAGCGAAGCGGTAGACGAACATTTCAACCGGGGTAAAAAGCCCGGATGGGTGCATCAAGACTTTTGTAGAGAGGAATGAAGTACCCCAGGATGTAGCTACGACCATCGCTCCGATGTGAGCGAGGAATATGATGTATTTTTGTTTTATAGCAGATGCCATAAGAGATGGTGTTTCATGGAATAACAATCATAGGAGTGACGAGATAAAGGGTGTGAAAGAAAGATAAAACGCCTTAGGACGACACTCTACTGCAAAGTTAAGAAAAAAGTCTAAAAAAAGCAATAAAAAAAGAGATAGAGTCGAGATAAAGGGGAAAAGACTCGCTCCGCTCGCCACCCGAAGACAAAAGCGCTCCGCGCGGGGAGGGGGCGGAACCACCCAAAGAGAAACTGCCTGACGGGGGGAGGGAGTATGGACTCAGCGTGGAAGCCGAGAATGTCAGGAGGGTTTAGGAATTTCGGAAGTCTTTGGGGGACATGCCGGTTTGTTTTTTGAAATACTTGCCGAAGAAGGACTGGGAGGGGAAGTTTAGTTCGTCGGCTATCTGCTGGATGTTGAGGTTGGAAGATTTGAGCAGGAGCTTAGCTTCGAGAATAACGAATCGTTCGATCCATTCGACAGCAGTGTAGCCGGTTTGCTTTTTGATAGTGCGTGAGAGGTGTTTGGGGGTTACGTCGAGTTTTTCGGCATAGAACTCGAGGAATCTCTCCTTGCGGAAATGCTCTTGGACAAGAGTGAGGAACTGGTCGGACATTCGACCTTGGCGCGAGACGACTTCGTTGTTGTAAGGTTCGTAGCACTTGTAGCCGACTTTGTGGATGAAGAGGAGCATCTGGTAAAGGAGAGCTTGAGAGCCGTAGGGATTGGATGTGTCAGAAATAATCTCGCGAGTAGACTTTATGAAGTCTTTGAATTTAGGGACATCATTTTCAGGAATGGGCACGACGGGGTGACGATTGACCATGGCGTTGAGGGGGCTACTGTTCATGAACATGAACATATTTTCGCTAAATCGCTTGGATGTGACGATAACGGTGGCGTTCAGGTCTTGGCTGAAATTGGTGGGTTGCATGATCTGAGTAGATCTGACGCAGACGAGAGCGGGGGCTTTGATCTCGTAAGAGACGAGGTTGATGTCGGCACGGCACGTGCCTTTGAAGATAAGGATCCAGGAAGTTGCAGCGAACTTAATAGGTTCGGTGACACTTGCTACGATGTTCGAGCCGATATCTTCGAGCATCCAGAAGTCTTGTTCGAGGATTGAAGAGAGCTCTTCAGGCAGATCTACATTATAATGGAGTCCCGGGTACATAGGAAGGAGGGTTAAGAATTTTACTAAAAGGAATAAAAAGCTGTCAAAAGCGCCAAAAAGGCCAATGACAATCAACTAAATAACGTAAAAGCGGGCGTTATATTGCCAAAAAGGCGAAAATGTTAACATTTTTTAGTAAAGCGGCGAGGGGGGAGGAGGAAAGGAGATAAAAAGGAAAAAGACTCGCTCCGCGCGCCACTCGAAGACAAAAGCGCTCCGCGCGGGGATAGGACGGAATCACCCAAAGACAAACTGCCTGGCGGCGGCAAGGGGCGGCGGTAGAAAAAGGGAGGGGAGAGGAAAAAAGGGAGAGAAAGGGAGAAAAAGGGAGGGGAGGGAGAGAGATGGGTGAACAAAAAGGTGTGATGGATTGTTATATGGGTATGGGAGGGTGGTATTGACTTTAGCCACTACCCTAATGATGATATGGATGAGAACAAGACTTTTCAGAAGCGGTTGTTAGGATTGCAACGTAATCTATATAACTTTGCCTACCAGCTCACGACGAATCGGGAGCAGGCAGAGGATTTATTGCAGGATACGACACTCAAGGCGCTGAGCAACGAATCGAAATATGTGGACAATGTCAACTTTAAGGGATGGTTGTTTACAATAATGCGTCATATTTTTATCAACAACTATCGTCAGACAGTCCGAGCAGCGACGATCATCGATACGACCCAAGATCTCTATCATCTGAATATATGTCAGGTATCATCGAGCGATACTCCGGAAGATTCCTACGCCGTGAAAGAGATTAACGAGGCATTGGAGGGATTTTCGGAGGAATTTCGGGAGCCCTTCAATATGTATATAGCGGGCTATAAGTATAGCGAGATTGCAGAGAAGATGGGATTGCCGTTGGGGACGATCAAGAGTCGGATCTTCAGCACGCGCAAGCGACTTCGCGAGATGCTGAAAGATTAGGCTGTCGTGGATAGGGGACACGGATACAGAATATTTCTTTTTTCTAATCATAAGACATTGGAGCACACAAGGGGAGAGGCGCATGGCGAAAGCAGCGACCTCTCCCCTACTATTATTTTGTGTTAAAAAATTGTTATTAAATATAATATGGAGTGATAGGGAATAGAATATTTTATATATTTGTGGTGATTCATCTAAAAAATGAAATTAGAGCGCTCTTAGATAGGATAAAGAAGAATAGAAGATGATACGGACTCTGATATTAATAATGCTGATGGGAGTTGTGGTGATAGATCTTTTGGGATCGCCACAGCGGATGGTGGTGGCAGACTCATTGACACGGCAGCCACTGCCGAGTGCGACAGTGTTTGACAGCCACGGTAATACGATAGGGATATCTGACGCCAAGGGTCGACTACCGGCGATTAAGTCGGAGCATTATCCTGTGACGGTGAGATATTTGGGTTATCGCGAAACAGAGGTAAGCGATTCGGGTCTTGACACAATCTTTATGGCTGAGGTGGCGACCGAATTGCCGGAAGTTACGGTGGAAGATCGTCGAGCCCGAGTGCTACATGTGCTGGCCTACGTTCGGGAATACTCCTCGCTGACCACATATTTCGACACGATCTTTCTCTTCCGAGAGAAGATGGTAGACTATATGATTACACCCGATCGGAGGGTGAAATACAAGGGATGGGAAGACCCTCGCATATTGAAGAGTCGATCCTACTATCGGTTTACTAACACGAGGGGATTGGATAGCGTAAGCGATGGGTGTAATCATCACTTCTCCTGGTCGGACTGGGTAGGGATATCGGAAGCTCCGGAGATGCCGGCTCGGATCAGGGGGATCGGTCAAAAGACGGAGACGATCTATGGGAAATATAGTTCGACGGAGGTTTGGACCCGATCTGATGACAGGGTGACGGTAGATGTGAATGTGCTGGCAGACACGTTGAGTCAGAAATGGGTGCCCCATCTATCGACCTTCTTTCGGGAGAAGATGGACTTTGAAGACTTCCGAGTTCGTTACAACTATGACAATGTGACGGGCGACACGTTGCGACTTACTGATCTGACGGGTTACTCCTTCAATATTGCGTCGAAAGGGCGAGGGAGGAATCTTTTTCGGTTCAGTCGCAAAGATCAGCAATACTTTGTCAACACGTACGCCGAGGTGTATATCCTTGACAAAGAATATATTACTACGAAAGAGGCGAAGCAGTGGGAAGAAGGCAAGATCGACACGACTGAAGTGGAGATCATCGAGCCTGCGACAGCCCCGGCGTTGCAGCCGGCGATTGAGGCGTTGGTGGCACGAGTCGACAATATCGACCATGATGGGTTGCGCTTAGGCTACGCCCCCGACAAGCGACTTATGGGGAAGCCACGTAAGAAGCAGAACTTCGGGCAGCGAGCCCTCTCGATGCTGAAGGGTGTGACCGGCATCTCCTACTTCCAGGGGAAGAAGATGATGAAGAAAGAGTGGAACGAATTTGTGAAGCAGCAGATGGAAGAGAACAATAGCCACTACAAAGGGGAATAAGAGCGCGTTCCGCTCGCCACCTGAAGACAAGCAGCTCCGTGCTGGAGGTGACATTATCACCCGAAGACACCCTGCTCCGCGCAGGGTGGGGGACTTTGAATAGGGAAATAAAAAAAATCCTTCCCCAAAAGGGAAGGATTTTTTTATTATTGTGGAGTAGGGATTATTTCACCATTACTTTCTTGGCAATGCCATCAGCTTTGACTACGTAAACGCCGCTATTGAGGTCGTTGGCGTTGACGCGACGACCATCGAGAGTATAAACTGCAACGTTGTTAGCGCCATTGACTACGATAGCGCCATTGACTACGCTGATAGTAACGTTCTTAGCATCCTGCATGATATCGTTAACGCCGGCACCGGTCTTAGAGAGTTTGATTTGCTTGGCGTTAACGATTTCGCCGGTGTAAGAGTTTGTAACCATAGCTACAAGACGGAATTCATCACCCTTCACAGTAGAGATGGGGAGGTTAAGTTCATATTCCACTTGGCCACCCTTCTTCACTTCAGAGATAGAGTTCTTGATTCCGGGGAAGCTCTTGATGTAACGAGCTACGTCATTGTAGATAGTAGATACAGATTTGTCTTTGTCTTCCCAACCACCGCAAGGACCGTAAGAGCCACCGGAGTAATAGTTTGTTTGGCTGTAAGGACCTACATTATCTTCAACGAGAGCGAAAGAGAGCATGTGGGCAATGTCGCTATCGCAAGAGAAATTAGTAGTAGTTGCAACATGGACAGACTTTTGGTCCTCTGCTACGGTATTGTCGGTGAAAGTGATGCCGCAATAAGACTCGTAAGTAGCATAGTAATCATTGATAGCACTATAATACTCTACGTTACCGCTCATATCTTGAACTTCGAGGGCGCGGTTAACAATAGCGTAAGGGAAACCTGATGCGTAAGTATTGATGAAAGAATTGTATGTGGGGCAAAGCATTGGCTCGGAGCTGCTACCGCCATGGACAGCTATACGGATCCAGTCGGGGAAGTTTTCTTCGAGAGTTTCCATCATCCAGATGCCACGAGGACAGAAACCGCACCAGTTACCGGTAGCCTCTTCAATCACGGGGACACGAGCAGCAGCGCCATCATTGTAAGAAGCGAGGCAAGTTTCGTATTCTGTGGGATTTTCGATATCAACGCCGTTAGCCTTAACCACCTTAGAAGTAAGAGTATATACACCCTCGGCATTGTTGGGGATATCCTTGAGCTCAACGCTTGCAGTCTGGCCGGGATAAACAGGATTCTCGAGAGTGACAGTCTTTTCAGAAGTAGTGCCATTTGAGATAGAAGTGTTGACAGTGACTTCGCGGATAGCGTTAGAGCCTTCATTCTTCACCTTAGCATAGTAGAAGCAAGAATTGTTGGCAAAGGGTTGATAGTCAGGAGCGTAAACATCCTTGATAGTCACTTTGTCTTTGGGGAGGTTGTCGCCTTCAACGCGAGCGGAGATACAGATCGAACCGATCTGGTCGGAATAATTTTCGAACTCGGGAGTTGCAGTAACACCGGAAGCCACAGCTACCAAACAAGTCTTATTGGTAGCAGAAATAGGAACTTCATCGACGGGGATGTAGTAGCAATTCTTATAAGAGAAGCAATAGCCGACATAGAGAGGCTTTTCGCCGGTGATCTCAATGGGGTTGTTGAGAGCCACATAATATTCGGTATATGAATCAGTGCCGAGAGTACCCTTAGTCATTAGGGCAGTAGGGATACGATCCGAGATATCGTCAGTGACGAAAGCATTGACAGTAGTAATCTTGTTGGTGCCAGCGTCTGAACTACCGGTAGTAATGTTAAGTCCGGTGATTTGAGCGCCGATCAAGTCAGCTTGATCAGCTACGGGGATCTCGAAAGCGAGATAGATCACATTTCCGGAGGAAACGCCATTGAGCGAATAGGCGCTTGACACGGCCTCAGCGTATCCGAAATTGATAAAGCCTTCCTGAGCCTCTTCAGAGGAGCGCACCAACTGGCGATCGTTGGCAGGCTTTTGAGCCTTTACTGCAGGACCAATATTGATTGATCCGGCGAAGATCGAGCCGACAGCTAAAATCAGACTCGAAGCAAAAAGTAACTGTTTCTTCATATACTTAGATATTTAGTGAATGATAATAATTCTCTAACAGATGAAATGATTCTTCCTAAGGATGCAAAATAATAAAAACTTTATGAAATGCGCAAATTATTGAGGTATAATTGGCGAAAAATCTTTAAGAAAATGTTCAGTCAGTAATCGGGATGTAGAACCGGGGCGTGTAGAGAGATGAGAGAGAGCCTCCGGGAGAGGGCACCAAAAAGCGCTATCGACCTCCGGAGAGAGAAGGAAATCGGTGTCGGCGACATGGGCGAAGAATCCAATCATCATCATCTCCTTACGGGCAAACCAGTTGGTGCAAACGAGGCGTAGCTGATCGACATCGAGACCGGTTTCCTCCTTGATTTCCCGACGGGCGCAAGTTTCGGCATCCTCTCCGGGGAGGATATAACCGGAGACGAGGTTGCAAAACTCGGTAGAGATATAACTTTGGCGCAGGAGGAGCACCTCTCCCCTATCGTTATATACCAAGGCGATAATGGCAGATGGGAAAATAGGGAACCAAGGGCGAGCACAAGAGTCGCACCAGGGCACATCCTTGTCATCGCCAAGGTCACGCCCAGAGAGCTGAGCGCCGCAATCGGGACAGAACTTAAAGATCATATCATAGAAGCTTTTTAAATAAGTGCTAAATTAAAAAATTAATTACAAAGAGGAATGAATAATCGTAAAAAATTGGGGACAAGGTGGAAAAATTATATAATAAGGTGGAGAGAGAGCGTTAATTATATATAAAAAACAGTTACGGACGATGATCGAAAAGAAAAGACGCGTGGTGTTCATGACCGGAGCCACCGGAGTGATGGGATATGAAACGCTCCGGGAATTTGCTCGTCATGGAGATGAATTTGAATTACGAATCCTGGCACGTCGCAGCAAGAAGAACGAGAAGAAGCTTGCGCCCTATATCGATGGGAGCAATGTTACAGTAATCTGGGGAGATATGATGAACCCTGAGGATGTGGAGCGCGGCATCGGAGATGCCGAATATGTGCTCCACCTCGGCGGGGTAGTGTCGCCCTTGGCAGATCATGTACCGCAGAAGGCAATGAAAGTCAATATAGGGAGCACCCGCATACTCGTCGAAGCGATCCGGAAGCGGCCGAATAGTGACGAGATTAAGTTGGTGTATATCGGGAGTGTGGCACAGACGTCCCACCGCTACCCACCTCATCACTGGGGGCGCTCGGGGGATCCGATCATAGCGGGAGTGTATGATTACTATGGCATCTCGAAGATCGAGGCAGAGCGAGTAGTGGCCGAATCGGGGCTAAAGCACTGGGTAAGTCTTCGTCAGTCAGGTATCCTCCACAAGGGATTGGTGAACAAAGCCACGGATCCCATTACCTTTCATGTGCCACTGCGAGGAGTCTTGGAGTGGGCAACGGTCGAAGACTCTGCTCGCTTGATGGTGGGGGTATGCCGCGAGGGAGTACCGGAGAGTTTCTGGCGCAACTTCTACTATATCGGGAGCGGCAAAGAGTTCCGGATGACAAACTATGAGTTCGAGCAGCGGCTGTTAAAGGCATTGGGATGCCCACCACCGGAGAAATCGTTTAAGACTCGCTGGTTTGCTACTCGCAACTTCCACGGGTTATGGTTTAGCGACTCCGATCGGCTTAATGAGATTATCCCTTTCAGAGAAGAGATTACGGCCGATGCCTACTTCGAGCGGCTTGTTGGGGAAATGCCGTGGTGGGTAAAGCTGAGTCCGTTGGCGCCGGGATGGCTGATACGGGGCTTTATGTGGTGGGTGGCACATACCAAAGACCTGGGGCCACTCGACTGGTTGAGTCGCGGAGACTGCGAGCAAAAGATCCGAGCATACTATGGGAGCCGGGAGGCCATTAAGGAGATACCGGGCTGGAAGGAAATGGACTTGAGCCGCCCAACGGAGACTCCGGAGTTGCTGGATCATGGTTATGATGAGAGAAAGGCGGAATCGGAATTGGGAATAGAAGATATGCGCCAAGCGGCAGCATATCGGGGAGGGAAATGTCTATCGGCAGAGATGGAGCCTGGCGATCTTGACACGCCGTTGGAGTGGGAATGCAGCTATGGGCATCGGTTTCGGGCCACGCCGAGGATCGTGCTGAAGGGTGGATACTGGTGTCCGCAGTGCATGCCGGCGCCCTGGAAATATGACGACGAGGCGAAGCGCAATCCCTTCTTGGCGCAAGTGTGGCGAGACACCCACTCCGACGATGAAGAAGAAATCTATATGTAAAAAGACTCGCTCCGCTCGCCACCCGAAGACAAAAGCGCTCCGCGCAGGGATAGTCCCACCCGAAGACAAACTGTTGACGGCGCCGTGGATGGGATATTACCACTCGAAGACAAACTGTCTGACGGCGCCG
>JBJEKI010000022.1:14671-22761 GCA_051878555.1 Lepagella sp.
ATTAGATCGCTGAGCGTATAACACCTCTGCCGGAATTGGTGATGAAGTCGACTATCTCAGTGCGGAACTCGGACTCCGGTAGAGTCTCGACAATCTGCTGAATGGCGTTGGTGACATTCAAGTCGCTGAGATAGAGGATTCGATAGATATCACCGATTTGCTTGATCTCCTCCTCGGTGAAGTGATTGCGATGGAGGCCGACAGTGTTAAGGCCGACGTAAGAGATGGGTTCTCTGGCAGCCTTGACAAATGGGGGTATATCCTTATTGACCAGGGCACCACCTTGGAGCATGATATTGCGACCGAGATGGCAGAACTGGTGGATAAGGCTACCACCTCCGATTACAGCGGCATCATCGACTTGGACTTCACCGGCGAGCTGACAGGCATTGGACATAATGATCCTGTCACCGAGTCGGCAGTCGTGAGCGATATGGTTGTAAGCCATAATCAGGCAATTCTTTCCGACCACGGTTTTGCCTTTGGAGGCAGTGCCACGGTTGACGGTGACACACTCGCGCAGAGTAGTGCCATCGCCGATATATGCGAAAGTCTTCTCACCCTGGAATTTCAGATCCTGAGGGATGGCGGAGATCACCGCACCGGGAAATATCGTGACACCATCGCCGATGCGCGCACCGGGGAATATGGTGACATTACCATAGATGACGCAATTATCGCCGATTTCGACATCCTCATAGATGGTAGAGAAATCGCCAATTTGGACGTTATTCCCGATTTTTGCATCGGGGCTAACTTTGTAAAAACTGCTCATAGTATCAAATAATTAGAATGTAATTAAATGGTATTATTTATTTTTCACGATTTGCGCCATGAACTCAGCCTCGCACACGACCTTCTCGCCGACGAAAGCATAACCCTTGACCATCGCGCAACCACGGCGTATCTCCGTCATCAGCGAGACGTTGAGTAGGAGAGTGTCGCCGGGCACAACCTTCTGGCGGAATTTGACATTATCGATCTTGAGGAAATAAGTGGAATATCGTTCGGGCTCCTCGAGGAAGTTCAGCACGAGCACGCCGGCGGCTTGCGCCATAGCTTCGATCTGGAGGACGCCGGGCATTACGGGCTCTTGGGGGAAGTGTCCCTGGAAGAAGGGCTCGTTGGTGGTGACATTCTTGACAGCCACTACGTGTTTTTGATCGATCTCGATTACCTTATCGATGAGCAAGAAGGGATAGCGGTGAGGAAGCTGACGACGGATCTCGATATTATCGATGATTGGCTTGACGTTAGGGTTATAGACAGGAGCCTGGATTTCGGTATGCTTCACCTCATGGCGCACCTTGCGAGTGAACTTATTGTTAACGGTATGTCCCGGGCGGATAGCTACTACGCGCCCCTTGATGGGGCGACCGATCAGAGCGAGGTCGCCGATGACATCCATGATTTTATGGCGAGCCGGCTCATTGTCCCAGATCAGAGGCTTGGGGTTGATATAACCGAGTTCGTTAATGTTCATGTGGGGCACCTTCATGACATCGCAGATATGATTGATACGCTCCTGTGGGATCTTCTCATCATAGATCACGATGGCATTGTCGAGGTCACCACCCTTGATAAGGTTGGCTTCGACGAGTTGCTCGATTTCGCGGACGAATACGAAAGTACGAGCGGAAGCGACTTCGGTTTTGAACTCGGAGAGATCGTCGAGCACGGCGAACTGATTGGGGAGCACGGCGGAATTATACTCGACCATACACTCGACGCTGAATCCATCGTCGGGATATATGGTAAGCGTAGAGCCGGACTCCTCATCGCGGAACTGCTTCTTCTCCTTAATAATATAGTATTCCTTGTCGGCCTCCTGCTCGACTATTCCGGCCTCCTCAATAAGTTCGACATAGCGGATGGCGCTACCGTCGAGGATAGGGAGTTCGGGGCCATTGACGTCGATAATACAGTTGTCGACACCTGCTGCGTAGAGGGCAGAGATGGCATGTTCGATAGTGCTTACGACATCGCCCTTGCGATTACCGATGACAGTGCCTCGGCAGGTGTCGACGACATTTTCTGCGGTGGCGTCGATGAGAGGTTGATCCTCGAGGTCGACGCGACGGAACTTATAACCGGTGTTGTCGGGAGCGGGGTTGAAGGTAGCTTGGATAAGCAATCCTGAGTGAAGGCCCTTGCCCTCGACAGAGAATGAATTTTTTAGGGTTAGTTGCTTCATATTATAGAACAATTATTATTTCTTGAATAACTCGGGGAGTCGTGAGAGGTAAACCTGAGTTCTGGCGAACTTCATGGCATCGACGGCGGGATAACCGATGAGACGCTTGTGGTCGCCGACAGTATTTGGGATGCCGGTCTGGGCGCCGAACTCATTATGATCGCCGATGCGGATATGGCCGGCGAATCCGCACTGGCCACCGACGCGGTTGAACGAACCGACTTTGGTAGATCCGGCGATGCCGGTCTGAGCGGCGAATACGTTAGACTCGCCGATCTCGACATTGTGTGCCACCTGGATAAGATTGTCGAGCTTGGTGCCACGGCCGACGATGGTAGAGCCGAAAGTGGCGCGATCGATAGTGGTGTTGGCACCGATTTCGACATCATCGGCGAGAACGACATTACCTATCTGTGCTATCTTCTCATAAGAACCATCGGGGAGAGGAGCAAAACCGAAGCCATCGGCGCCAATCACAGCGCCGCTATGGATGATGCAACGGCATCCGACCACACATCCCTCATAAATCTTGACACCGGCACGAATCACTGAGTCATCTCCGATCACGACATTATCGCCGATATAAACCTGGGGGTATATCTTAACATTACGGCCGAGAGAAACGTTCTTGCCGATATAAGCGAAAGCGCCGATATAAGCATCGTCGGGGACTACTACGCCATCGGAGATAAATGTGGGCTGTTCAATGCCACGGGGTTGGGGCTTTAGAGCCTCAAAGGCAGCGAGGAGAGAAGCTACAGCGACGTAAGGGTCGTCGACGCGAATCAGAGTAATATTAGAATCAACAGGGCGGGGAATATTACGGTCGACCAGAAGAACAGAGGCCTTTGTCGAATCGATAAAATGTGCATACTTAGGGTTAGAGATAAAAGAGATATCACCCGGCTTCGCCTCCTCAATTTTGGCAAAACCGGTGATTTCGATATTATCATCTCCCTCCACAGCGCCTCCAATCATGGAGGCAATCATAAGTGGGGTAATTTTCATAAGCTAAACAAATAAGATTTAAAAGAGAACCCACAAAAAACGAGTGCGAAATGTCATAGGACATCGCAGCCGGAATAGGGAAATTTTGACAAAAATAATAAAAAAAATAGAAATAACCTAAAAAAAAGCAAAAAAGCCCAAAACAAAAGAGGAAATGACAAATAAAAAAGGGAGAAAAAAATAAAAAGGGAGAAAAAGATGGGTAAAGTCGAAATAAATTGTTAAATTTGCAAGATAATGGGTAAGTATGGAGGGATAAAAACCGAAGTGCGAACTCATTAAGAGAGATAAAAAACAGGACCGATAACAAGGACCGAGAAAATTAACAAACCCAATAAACTAACTTTAAAACTAAGACATCAATGAAAATTTCACACATTGAGCACATTGGGATAGCCGTACCCAATCTTGAGGAGGCTATCAAGTATTACGAGACAGTGTTAGGGCTGAAGTGCTACAAGACAGAAGTAGTGGAAGATCAGAAAGTGACAACCGCCTTCTTCATGGTAGGCGAGACCAAGATCGAGCTTTTGGAAGCCACATGCCCTGAGAGCACCATCGCCAAATTCATCGAGAAGAATGGCGGTCGAGGCGGTATGCACCATATGGCTTTTGCCGTAGAAGATGGCGTACAGAACGCGTTGGCAGAGGTTCAAGAAAAGGGAGTGAGAGTGATTGACGCTGCGCCTCGCAAGGGAGCAGACGGGCTTCAGATCGCCTTCCTTCATCCGAAATCTACAGAGGCAGTCTTGACAGAGCTCTGCGAAGATCCTAACAAATAAGGAAAAGAAACGAAACAAATAAACAAGAACAAGAAATGAGCAAACAAGAAGAAAAGATCAGCCAGCTCATAGAGAAGCGCAGTCAAGCGAGACTTGGCGGCGGCGAGAAGGCGATTGAGAAACAGCATGCACGAGGCAAATACACAGCCCGCGAGCGCATCGCAATGCTGCTGGACGAGGGAAGTTTTGAGGAACTCGACATGTTTGTGACCCATCGATGCACAAACTTCGGTCAAGACAAGAAGCACATCCTGGGAGATGGCGTAGTGACCGGATTTGGAACCATCGAGGGTCGCTTGGTATATGTCTTTGCGCAAGACTTCACAGTGTTCGGCGGCTCGCTGTCGGAGACAATGTCACAGAAGATCTGCAAAGCGATGGATCTTGCCATGAAGATGGGCGCGCCGGTGATTGGGCTTAACGACTCAGGTGGTGCACGTATCCAAGAGGGTATCAACGCCTTGGCAGGCTACTCTGAGATCTTCCAGCGCAACATCATGGCATCGGGCGTAATACCCCAGATTTCAGCCATCATGGGGCCCTGCGCCGGCGGTGCAGTATACAGCCCTGCCTTGACCGACTTCACCATCATGACCAAGGGCTTGAGCTATATGTTCTTGACCGGCCCGTCGGTGGTAAAGACCGTAACAGGCGAGGATGTGACTCAAGAGCAACTTGGTGGCGCTTCGGTACACGCAGTGAAGAGTGGTGTAACCCACTTTGCAGCAGAGACTGAGGAAGAGACACTCCAATTGGTGCGTCAGCTTATCAGCTACATACCACAGAACAATCTGGAGGAGACCCCTCTGGTAGAGTGCACCGACCCGATCGACCGCTTGGAAGACAAGCTCAACGACATCATCCCCGACAATCCGAAGCGGAGCTACGACATGTATGAAGTGATCGGCTCGATTGTGGATAATGGCGAGTTCTTGGAGGTATCGAAAGACTACGCAAAGAACATCATCATCGGCTTTGCCCGCTTCAATGGTCAGGCAGTGGGTGTAGTAGCCAACCAGCCGAAGGTATTGGCGGGCGTGCTTGACTCGAACGCATCGCGCAAGGGAGCGAGATTCGTACGCTTCTGCGACGCCTTCAACATTCCGTTGGTAACCTTGGTAGACGTGCCCGGATTCTTGCCCGGCACCGGCCAGGAATATAATGGCGTGATATTGCATGGAGCGAAATTGCTTTATGCCTACGGAGAGGCTACAGTGCCCAAGGTGACAGTAACCCTTCGCAAGAGCTATGGTGGCAGCCACATCGTGATGAGCTGTAAGCAACTACGAGGCGACATGAACTATGCATGGCCATCGGCAGAGATCGCCGTGATGGGCGCCGAGGGCGCAGTCGGCGTGCTATATGCCAAAGAGGCAAAGACATCGGAAGATCCGGCAGCGTTCATCAAGCTCAAAGAGGATGAATATCGCGATCTGTTTGCCAACCCCTATCAGGCAGCGAAGTATGGCTATATCGACGACGTGATCGAGCCGCGTAACACACGTTTCCGCGTGATTAAGGCTCTGAACATGTTGGCAACGAAGAAGCTGAGCAATCCTGCCAAGAAACATGGCAACATTCCATTGTAACAAAGAACCTAAACGACATGCGAAAAAAAGTAATTTTGAGCGTGGCACTAAGCATAGCATTGCTGTCAGGGTCGACGACCTTGGCGGCAGTGCCAGCTTCACTTCCGGAGGCTGAAGGGATCGAGATGACAGTATCGACGCCGGCAGATGCAGCTGTTGAGGCTGAGTCATCGGCAGAAGTAGTCTCGGCGACGGAGACAGAAGTCGGAGGAGAAGACCAGGTGTCACGACGAGAGCGAAAAGCCGCCAATGCCCAAGAGAAAGACAGTTTTGGAGGCGGACTTACGATCTTGGCGATGAGTATCGTGGTGTTGGCACTAATCGTGCTGAGCGTTCTCTTCTATTTATTTGGCAAAGTATCGTCATACGTGCAGAAGAGTCGCAAGCGTAAGGCACATGGTGTTGACAAGGATACCGCCCAGGAGCATCATGAAGAACTTGACTCGGGCGAAGTAATCGCGGCCATCAGCATGGCACTGGCAGAGCACATGGGTCAGGGACATGACATCGAAGATACTATATTGACCATCCGTCGGATGCGCAAGGCATACTCACCCTGGAACTCTAAGATCTACAACATGCGAGTAGTGCCACAAGCCGTAAAAATATCTCGTAAGGAATAATAATAGATCATTACCCTACACAAAAAGCTAACATGAAAGAATATAAGTATAAGATCAATGGTATGAAATTTACCGTAGTGGTAGGAGACATTTCCGACAATGAAGCCACAGTTGAGGTAAATGGCGTTCCGTATAAGGTAGAATTAGACCAAAAGAAGAAGGCCGGTCCACAGAAGCCGGCATTGAGTCAGTCGGGACACACCAATCATGGTGCGGCAGCGGCGACGAACACTAAGCCGGCACCACGACCGGTAGTAGCCGGTAATGCAGAGGCAGTGAAGAGTCCACTTCCGGGCACAGTGATGAGCATCACAGTGAAGGTCGGCGATGTGGTGAAGAGCGGCGACAAGGTTGGCGTTCTGGAAGCTATGAAGATGGAAAATGACATTCGCACCACTAAGGGAGGCACCGTAAAGCAGATCTTGGTAAATGCCGGTGATGCCATCTTGGAGGGTACGGATATTATGATAATCGAATAAGTCTGCGAGACAGAGAGTATAACAACATAACAGAAGAAGAATATGTTATTGGAAGTACAATCAACATTCGTAGACTTCTTTAGCGAGACGTTACGAGATTTCTGGTCGTTTACCGGATTTGCCAATTGCCAGCCGGGCAACTTGGTAATGCTCTTGGTAGGATCATTTTTCGTATGGCTTGCGATAAAGAAGAATTTTGAGCCACTGCTGTTAGTACCCATTGGCTTTGGTATGCTGATCGGAAATATTCCGTTCCAGACGGGTATGGAGATCGGCATCTATGAGGAGGGGTCAGTGCTCAATATCTTGTATAATGGAGTAGAGAAGGGATGGTATCCCCCATTGGTATTCTTGGGAGTAGGCGCGATGACCGACTTCTCGGCGTTGCTTGCCAACCCGAAACTGATGATCATCGGAGCGTGCGCTCAGTTTGGCATTTTCGGCGCCTATATGCTGGCATTGCTATGCGGCTTTGACCCGCTGTCGGCGGGGTGTGTGGCAATCATCGGCGGAGCTGACGGCCCGACAGCGATCTTCACCACATCGAAGCTCAATCCCGACTTACTGGGCGCTGTGGCGGTGTCGGCATATTCATATATGGCGTTGATACCGCTGATCCAGCCCCCATTGATGCGACTCTTCACGACGAAGAAAGAGCGTGTGATCAAGATGAAGCCTGTGCGCGTAGTAAGCCAGAACGAGAAGATCATCTTCCCGGTGGTGGGCTTGCTGCTGACATGTTTCGTAGTGCCTTCGGGCATTCCCTTGCTCGGTATGCTCTTCTTCGGCAATCTGCTTAGAGAGAGCGGCGTTACCACCCGCTTGGCGAAGACAGCAAGCAATGCACTGACCGACATCGTGACCATCTTGTTGGGTCTTACGGTGGGTGTATCGACCCAGGCTGATAAGTTCCTTACCACCGATACGCTCTTGATCTTCGGACTTGGCTTCTTGGCATTCATCATCGCCTCGAGCGCCGGAGTCTTGTCGGTGAAGCTCTTCAACTTATTCTTGAAGCCGGGCAAGAAGATCAATCCACTGATCGGCAATGCGGGAGTATCGGCAGTGCCGATGGCGGCTCGTATCTCGAACAATGTCGGCTTGGAATATGACCCGACGAACTATCTGCTGATGCACGCCATGGGACCGAATGTGGCCGGCGTGATTGGCTCGGCAGTGGCAGCAGGTGTATTGCTCAGCTACCTTGGCTAATCATCAAATGGAGTGAATGTCGATCGAGATCGGCATGACATATAAAATCTATGAAAAGCAAGATTCGCATGTCTCACAGAGGCTCGAATTTTGCTTTTCAGATTTTAAGAGCGCGTTCCTTAAATTTTTGGGGTCGTAGGGGCGGATATTTTTGGGCATATTCTGAAACTCACATCGGTTCCAATTCACGCATTGTGCCGGAT
>JBJEKI010000023.1:0-5367 GCA_051878555.1 Lepagella sp.
TAAGATATGAATTTCGTTCTATTATCATCGTTACTGATAATTATTGCCGTTTGCGGCACTATTTGTCAGTGCAAAGGTAGTCATTATAATCTGAACTACCAAAAAAAGCCTCGACACTGTCGAGGCTTTCCGGTGGTGCCACCAGGAATCGAACCGGGGACACAAGGATTTTCAGTCCTTTGCTCTACCAACTGAGCTATGGCACCTTACCGCTCCCGAGGGCTTATCCCCCGTTTGCGAGTGCAAAGTTAGCAATTTATTTTGACTCTACCAAATTTTATCCCCTCTATTTTTTAGTTTTTTCTCAAAAAATAAGTGTGTCAAGGACTAAATCCCTTGACACACTTTGTGTTACATAGCTTGTGTTGCTATCGATTTTCTTAGGCCGGTTCTTAGAACGTGCTATTAGAACGCGCTCTTAGGATTTGCCGAAGGTTACGTTGAATCCGAAGGTTACGTTGGCATTGGCGCGGCCTACCGGCACTATCTGCGGCGTGAGGTTGAAGAACTGATGATCCGACCCGATGAAGAAGTTGAACCCTTTGGGGTGGAAGTTGATCATCCAGCCAAACGAGGAGCCGAACGTTGAGATGGCATAGTTGGCGCTCACGTCAAACCATTTCGTCGGTTTGCAGTTGGCTGAGATGCGTCCCTCGGTCCATGAGAAGGCGCCATTGATGCGCTGAGTCAGCAAGAGGCCGGCGGTCAAGTTCTTGTAGAAGGGCATCTCATATTCGCCGGCGATGTGGATAGTGGTGGCGAGCATTGAGGCGCGTGAACCATTATCGTCGGTCATGCGGAAGTTGAAGCAGTCTTCCAAGTCGTCGCCCAGACGGCTTATCTGCTCGTCGAGCTTGTTCTCTTCGTAGTTGGGACTATCCTTGTCGAGAGCGATATCCTTGAAGCCGTCGAAGTACCATTCGGTGTAGGGAGTCTCACCCTTCTTCACATTGTTCCAAGTCATAAAACCGAAGTCGAGGATCGAAGCTGAGAGGGTCAAGCCGGGCACCAATCCGCGATACACTACGCCCAGGTCGAGGGCTGCACCGCCGCCGGAGATCGAGAAGCTGTTATACTCCATGTCATCCCACGAGATTTGGTTGGCTTGCGATGGATCATCATATTCCCTGCCCGCCTGCTGATAGGTAGGCAGATAGAGACCCGAGCCGAGTGCCACGTTCACATTGCCCTGGCCGGTGATCTTCCATTCGGTGTCCGAAAGGGTCATATTCATCTTCTGGATGCGTGCATCAAGATTGCCCATGCCGAGCAGGATCTTCACCTTCGCGCCCACGTCAATCTTGTCGTTGATCTTGCGGCTATGACCCAAAGCGATCTCTGCCGATGCATTCAGGTTGACACGCAAATTCTCGAAGGAATAGGTCGACGATTCTCCCTGCTGCCCCATCTTCATAAATTCGAGCAAGCCTTTGGGCACATTCACACCCCCATCGGCTCTCGCCGAGATCGACACGGTGTTGAAACCGCCCAGAGCCTTGAAGCCCACTGAGATTAATGAGAGATTCAAGTTAGGCATCACCTTATTATTGCCGGCAAGCTTAGACACGAACTCTTGGCCATCCACATTAGGGTTCATGAAAGTGGTAAGTTGGCCGTTGGGAAGCTTGTAGAGGAATGTATTGACACCCACATTGCTATTTACGCCGACATTGAAATTGCCCAGAATAGGTATCGCTACATAGTTATATTCACCACCGAGAGCGGGGTTCAGTTCATGGCGATGGGTGTATCCATCGAGGAAATAACCGCTTCGAGAGGCCTCTTGTTGAGCCAGCACCGGGATGGAGGCAAGGGCAAGAGCCAACCCTGTTATGATAGATTTTTTCATTGGTCGAAAGTTTTTTAGTAGGTTGCTGATCGATTAGTTGGCATCTACGGTGACTCCACCCTTGAGCTTGAGACGGATTTCGGTAAATCTCAGAGCTTGCGCCTCGTTGAGAGCCTCGCCTACATGTTCGGGAGAGGAGGTGACATTAAATTCGAGATGCAATCCGTCGAGGCGGCCGATATTATCGGCATTCGAGCGGAGGGTAACTCGGAGCTCCGATAGGGTGGGAGAGGCCACCGAGCCTCCTTTTACCTGACCTTCGACCGTGGCTGTCACATCTTCGATCACATGGCCGAAGACATCGAGAGCCTGCACTTGCGGCACCATCTCCAAGGGGATCGAGTTCTCCACACTCAAGATGGCGGTTACTTCATTGAAATTATACTTGCTGAGATCTTCATCCCATCCTGATTCGTCGGTAGAGTAGGAGAGTTGCAGGTCTTTGCCGAATGCCAAGGGCACTACAGCCTCATAGCCGGTCTCGACAGAGAATTTGCTGCCCAAGCGGATGGTATATTCTTTGTCGCTCGGCACTTTGGCTGTCACATCCTTGATGTTGATGCGGTCCGGTATCTTCGCAAGCAGCTCGGTGAGTGCGGGCACTTTCACCACTGTCGCACCCTCTACGGCCTTACCTGTAGCCGAGAGTACAATCTTGTTTTGCGATGATGCTTTGACCATCACCTGCGATGTGCCATGAGCGTCGCCGATGCCGATATGACGCATGCCGCCATTGTCGGTCACTGCTTCCACCACGGCGTTGAGGTTGATGTCTACCGGCGATCCGTTGTTGACATTCAGCACGATGCGCGGGTCTGCCAAGTCAAGATAGTTGTCCTCTTCTGCCAAGAAGTCGGGGATGTCGCTGATCTCGAAACTGCTGTTGTCGATATCCACCTTCGGGTCGACCTTGCCGGTGACTGCCGTAATCGTCATCGAAGGAATCTCAGGGGTGATATTAACTGTCAGGTCTATGGCTGTGCCGGCGGCGGTGCTGCCGGTCGACACCATCACCGGACCGGAGGTCAGCAATTCGCCATTCACCAAGAAGTGCCCCGGCTTGTAGAGACCCTCTCCCTCAGGGCCCTTGGTGAAATCAAATGATGTTACTCTCACCGGCACGCTCAGTCCTGTCGTGGTGGTAAATTTCTTGTCGGCGGTAAAGATCAGCTTGCTACCCTCCACCTTGCAATATGATGCCATCGACTGGTCGTATAGCTCGATCTTCCAGCCCTCGGGATAGGTAAGCGTAAATCCGGGTTTCAAGGTCAGTGACCCTTTGAAGCCCGCCGAGGCTGTAAGCTTGAACTTCATGTCGAGTTTCACATTCGCATCGATGCGTGTCAGCGACAGTAGCTGAGGGTCGATATTGTCATCGCTGAGCTTCACCTTCGAGTGGATACCCTCGATGGTTTGATCCACATCTTTGTTGGTGCCCGTAGAGGTAACCGACAGTTTTACGTATGTCGGATCGCAGGTGATGCTCTTTACATCCTGCGGGTCGATATTGACCGTCGAGTAGGAGGGATCTCCATTCTCCACCAGCACATAGTCGCCCTTGGCATAGCCATATTGCTCGCCGATGGCCTTGATCGAACTTGTCGACGACAGGTCCAACACATCTGAGATAGAATACTTCTCGGTGCTGCTCGTTGGCACACCCAAGTCTCCTCCGACATTGACCGTCAGGTCGATGTCGCTGAGATCGTAGCTGTCATCGACACACGATGTCAGCATACCACCCGCTATGGCACATGCCACGGCGCAGGTGAACAAACCTTTGTTGATTTTTTTCATAATGAGGTCAGTATGTTATTGTTGTTATTATTTTTTTTGCTCTAAGTTAATGTATACGTGCAGGTTAGCCCGAAGATAGATCCACCTTAACATCATATATGCCGTTTCTTAGATTTTTGTTACCCCCAAAAGTAGAAAAATTTGACATATTATGCAAGAAAAATTATAGTGTTGCACAACATATTTTTGCTCCTTTTATATATGAGTAAAAATATAGTGGGTCGGATGAAATCATCCAACCCACTTGATAGATTATCGACTCTCGTCGGAATCTGTCTCTGATTAAGGTCAATAATAATCAATTACCCTGTTGTTTGCATTTCTTCGTTCTTCCGTTTTTCCGGTATTAGACTTAAAGTTTTCGGTATTAAGGTTTGCTGATTTGTTTAACTAATGTTTGCGCAAAAAATCCGACACTTTTCGGTGTTGAATTTTTGTATTGCAAAGTTATATCGGGTGGAGATACTTTCAAAATATTATCAAGTGTTATATAACATATTTTTAATTTTTTGGTCGTTTTTTTATGGTTTTTCTCTTTTTTCTGCTTTTTTTGCAGTCTAAAACTATAGTTTAACTATGAAACGAGTGCTGCTTATCATCAATCCCATCTCGGGCACGCTTTCCAAGGATGGTCTCACGGAGCGAGTCAAGAGTGCCTTGGCGCCTATTGGTGCGGAGGTGGATAGTGTGCTGACCGAGTATGCCGGTCATGCCACCATGTTGGCACGCAGTGCCCACACTGAGGGCTATAATGTCGTGTTGGCTGCCGGCGGCGATGGCACAGTCAATGAGATCGCCTCGGCTCTCTGCGGCGGCAATGTGACCTTGGGGATACTCCCCTTCGGATCAGGCAATGGCTTGGCTCGTCACCTGTATGGCTCGATCGATATCGACCATGCACTTAGCATTATCGCTGAAAATAATGTGGAATTTTGTGATTATGGCTCTGCCAATGATCGTCCATTCTTCTGCACTTTCGGCCTCGGGTTCGATGCCAAGGTGACTCAACTTTATTCCACGATGCCCGAACGTGGCATCATCTCTTACGCCCGCAGCGTCATCCGCGAGTTTGTCAATTTCTCACCGGTGCATTGTGAGATCCATACGGGGGATATCTCTTTCGAGGTTGATGCCCTCGCTGTAGTGGTGTGCAATGCTTCGCAGTATGGCAACAATGCCTTTATCGCTCCGCAGGCTTCGATCCGCGATGGTATGCTCGACCTGATTGTGGTCCATTCCGGCAATCCTTTCACTCGCGCTTTAGCCGGCGTCGAACTCTTCACCGGACGCATGGATAGCAATTATTTGGTGGAGGCTATCCGCGTGCCGGAGGCGACAATCTTGCATGAGCCGGGTGCCGCTCATGTCGATGGCGAGCCCCTCGAGATGCCCCGCCAGATCGACATCCGTTGTCATCACGCTCAGTTGCCTATCCTGGTCGACCCCGAGAAGCCCCCATTCCGCCCATTCTTGTCCCCCATCACATCGATGCGACAGGATTCCTCTTTCCTCATCAGAGAGAATGCACGACATATCCTCGATCTAATCAATGATTTCTTCAAAAAACCAAAATAATCGGGTTTCATATACTTCACTCGTAATTATCACATATAAGAAAGGGAGCGATCTTCATGATCGCTCCCTTTCCTATGTATTTTCGGAATCGGCTGTCCGATTATTCGAATCCGCGGAGACGAAGCAACGCTTTGGTGTCGGGGGTG
>JBJEKI010000024.1:0-5328 GCA_051878555.1 Lepagella sp.
CTCGGCTGTAATGGTCATATTGGTGGCGTTCTCGCAGACTCTCTCGTAATTACGAACAAGACGGCGGTAATTGTCTAACCATGAGAATGTTCGCTCTGAATCCATCGACACCTTTGACTGAATCAGATAGACCACTACGACGACTCGCACTATTTTTCCTAAATTTAGGATTTGGGGCTATCATTGTTGGGTTTGGCGTATGTAATATTTTGGTTATGTTTTTGTAATATTTCTTTAATATTCAGTGGATATTTTTGCAGCGTATTAAAGATTTATTACATTGATGAAACATTTGATCATCGTTCTTTCCATGCTATTGGCGGGAGTCCCCGCTTGGAGCTTTTCTTCTTCAGCCGCGTCAAGTGCTCTTTCCTCTTCCGCTTCGACAGCCGGGGCTGCCTCCTCTTCTGGCGCTGTCACCGTGAAGGGGGTCGTGACTGACCTTAACGGAGAACCGCTTATCGGCGCTTCTATCTATGTCAAGGGTCATCCCGCCGAGGGCACTGCCACCGGTCTCGATGGCTCTTTCTCGTTTAAGACCACTGTCAAAGCGCCGGTGATCTGCTGTTCGTATGTGGGCTATGATCCGGCGGAGGTGTCCTACTCCGGCGTTCCGTTGGAGATAAAGCTGGCAGAGAGCGCCACCAGCCTCTCCGAGGTGGTGGTAGTGTCGAACTATAACGGCAGCACCGACGCCAAAGCGATCGAGATCGAACGCACCTCCGCCAACGTTGTCAACGTGTTGGGGTCACGCGCCATGGAGCTCGCTCCCGACATCACCGTGGGCAACATCATCCAAAAGATGTCGGGGGTCACCGTCGAACGAAACTCATCGGGCGAGGGTCAATATGCCATCCTCCGCGGTATGGATAAGAGATATAACTACACCTTGGTGAATGGTGTCAAGATACCGAGCCCGGACAATAAAAATCGTTTCGTTCCTCTCGACCTCTTCCCCTCGGAGATATTGTCGCGCATCGAGGTGAACAAGTCGATGACCGCCGAATTGGAGGGTGATGGCATCGGTGGCGCCGTCAACTTGGTGATGAAAGATGCACCGTCACGCCGACTTCTTGCCGCCAGTCTCTCCACGGGCTATAACGCTCTCTACTTCAGCCGCGATTTCCTCTCCTTCGATCATGGAGCCATCGCCGCGAAGTCGCCCGACGAAGTGATGGGAAATATCGGCAGCAACCGAGTGACATCCTCCGACTTTGCAATGCAAAACCTACATATCACCTCGCGCCGCCCCCTGCCCGACCTGATCGCCGCCTTATCGTATGGCGACCGATTCTTCGGCGACCGCTTCGGGTTCCTACTCTCAACAAGCTATCAGAACCTGAATCGCGGCAAGAATATGGACTATTACGACTACACCAAGTCATCGGGCGATATCACCTACCGCACATATTCCGACAATAAAGAGCGCCTCGCCCTACACGCCAAGTTCGACTATGCCTTCAACCCCAATCACCATCTGTCGTGGTATAACGGCTATCTGAACATGGGCGACGACCAGGTACGCACCGTGGCGAGCGACCAGGTGGCATCCGTAAGAATGCGCCATAATCGCCAGCAAATCTTCAACACCACCCTCTCGGGCGA
The DNA here is from genome assembly GCA_051878555.1 of Lepagella sp. Taxonomy (GTDB): domain Bacteria; phylum Bacteroidota; class Bacteroidia; order Bacteroidales; family Muribaculaceae; genus Lepagella. The sequence continues at coordinate 1,606 of JBJEKI010000024.1, forward strand.
CCATCATTTCCTTGCCGACCGTTGGGTGCTCGATTGGAAGGGATTGTATTCTATAGCCACCAACAAGACACCAGACAATGCCCAGATCTACCTTCAGAGCAATCATATACAGACCAACAAGGCAGCCACCCGCCGCTGGGAGCATAACTCCGACCGCGACTTCGCCGGCTACCTCAACCTGGCATATCGTCCCGCCCCGGCTTGGGTAGTGAAGGTCGGCGGTATGTATCGCGACAAATATCGCGACTCTTTCTTCAACGAATACACTTTCGACAGCTCGACCGGTACCGACCGCTATCAGGTGTATGGCACCGACTGGACTAACTTCGATCAGATCCTGATCACACCACGCGAATATGGCAACGTCGGCGACCCGCTCAACTATGAAGCCACCGAACGCATCGGCGCCCTCTATGGCATGGCGACATTCACCGCCGACCGCATCGAGGTGGTGGGGGGACTCCGCGCCGAACATACCGATCAGGGTTACACGCTGAAATTTCCTCGGTCGACCGACGGTAAGGGCAGCCAGAAGTATTGGGATATTCTTCCCGACCTGCATCTGAAGTATCACTTATCCTCCAACATGAATCTTCACCTCAGTTATGCTCGCGCCATCAACCGTCCCAGCTTCTTCGAGATTGTGCCTTACAACATCATCAATGAGGAGTATAAGGAGAAGGGTAATCCCGACTTGAAACATACCATCGCCGACAATGTCGACTTCCGTTGGGAGTTCTTCCCCCGCTCGCAAGAGCAAGTGATGGTGGGACTTTTCTATAAGCACCTGCAGAACCCGATAGAATATGGTCTGATCACCGAGGGTCAAGACACCTACTACACGCCGCTAAACTTCGGTAATGCCAACAATGCCGGTGTCGAGATCGACCTGATGAAATACTTCCGTTATTTCGGCATCAAATTCAACTACACCTTCACCTACTCGCGCATCACCACCGATAAGATGACCATGCAGGGCAACGATATCGTCACCGTGAAGCAATCACGTCCCCTTGCCGGACAGGCAGCCCATGTCGCCAACCTCTCACTGATCTACAAAGATACGCGCTATGGCATCAATGCCCAGCTCACCGGCAGCTTCATCGGCAAACGCCTCGCCGATGTCTCCAACTGGTATGACAACGACATCTGGGAGAATGAGTATTTCCGAATGGAGTTCTCGGCTGAAAAGTCCTGGAAATGCGGCATCGAGGTTTTTCTAAAGGCCACCAACCTGCTCAATCTCCCCCTGATACGCTATATCAACCAAGGGCCACACACGGATGGTGTGACCGACTTCCCCCGCTATCACGGCAATATCCTCGAGCGTGAAGAACGCTACGGACAGACGCTGATGATAGGTATAAGATATAAATTATAATCAAACAATAACGAATCATAAAAATTAGACAAAGATGAATTTTAAGGTTTTCTATGCAGCAGCCGCTGTAATGTGCAGTTCGCTCTTCGTGGCATGTAGCGATGACAATGGCAAAGATGAGCCAAAAATCGACCAAGAGGTCACCGACACCGAGATGATCGTTTCGGGTGTATGGAAATCGGGTGAGACCATCCAATTAGATCGACACTTGGTAGTGCCGGAAGGGAAGACACTGACCATCGAACCGGGTGTGACCATCATCGTCAGCGACAAAGGTGTCGGCGTGAACCATGTGCCGGTAGAGATCTCGGTTAAGGGTAATCTCTATGCACTCGGCACGGAGAAGAATCCTATCACCTTCACCGTCGACCCCTCGCTTCGCACCGATGCCAATGCCTTCAAGGGTCTTTGGGGTGGTATCGTGGCTTACGAGTCATGCTCGGAGATGGCTCTTGACTATGTCGTAATTGAATATACCGGTGCACAGGTGATCGAAGGCTCTCCGGCAGCCATCGCCGGGGTATACACTGCCGGCGACGATATGTATCCTCAAGTCACCACCAACAATATCTCCGGCAAGTATGTGCTGACCAATTCGGTGATCCGCAATGGCGCGTCGGATGGTATCTATATGATGGGAGGTAATGGCATCATCACCAACAACGTGTTCATCGCCAACGGCTACACCGGCGGCGAGGCTGTCAATATGAAGGCCGGTGTCAAGGCTGACGTGGCAGGCAACCTGATGTTCTCTCCCAACACCAATGGTCTGAAGCTCTCATCGTCGGGTCAGAGTGAGACTCGCGGTCAACTTCTTGCCAACGCTTATAACAATACCATCATCAATGCCGGATGGCGTCGCGACGGCGAAAAGGGTGGTTGCATATATGTCGAGAAGAATGCGCTGGTCAATGTAGTGAACAATCTGATGGTCAACTGCAAGTTCCGCGCCATGACTCCCAAGTATACCGACCCCAATAAGTCAGATGCCGGTTATGACGACAAGTCTGTGATCGATTATAATTTCTATGCGTCGGGAAGTCAGTCGACTCCGATTGTGGGCGAGGCTACTGTGGGCAATGCCGCTGAGGGTTATGCTCAGAATAATAAGAATTATAGTCCGAATGTCGACACTCACAGCCTTATCTCTGTGCCGGGCAAGTTGCTCGATCCCGGTTTTGTATCGTTCGATATCAATGCCGCTTCTCTTACCGGCTATACTTTAGACCCCTCTTGGGATTTCCACTTGGCTTCGGGTGCAGCCGCTCTGTCGGGTGCCAACGGCAGTGTTACTCCCTACTTTGCCACCGGTCTTACCATCGGTGAGAAGACTTATACCTCTCCCGCTATTCAGAAATATTTTGGTGCTTACGGCGTAAAATGAAAAGATATCTGATTCCGGTGCTGCTGATCCTGGTAGGGTCGGCAGCATCCTTGGCTCGCACTCAGTTGCTTGTTGCCAACGACTTGGGTCGCAATGGTTATCATGAGCAGAAGCCTATCGCCGCCCTGATGGGTGAGATGGCGGAGAAGAATGATGTGGAGGCGGTGTTGGCCCTGGGGGATGTCCATCACTATATGGGCGTTCAGAGCACTGCTGATCCTCTTTGGAACACTAATTATGAGTTAATCTATAGCCATCCGGAGCTTCAGATTCCCTGGTATCCGATTCTTGGCAATCATGAGTATCGCGGCAATACGCAGGCTGTGATCGACTATTCGGCGGTGAGCCGTCGCTGGGAGATGCCTTCGCGCTATTATACGCGAGTCTTTCATGATGAGGATGAGAATGTCTCGATGAGGGTGGTGTTTATCGACACGACACCGCTGATCGACAAGTATCAGAATGACACGGCAGACTATCCCGACGTGGCGGGGCAAGAGACCGACACTCAATTGGCTTGGCTCGACTGGCAACTGAGCATCGCCCGGGAGGATTGGGTCGTTGTAGTGGGGCATCATCCCATCTATGCCGACACTTCGAAAGATGCTGAGGAGCGCACCGATATGCAGCGTCGCGTCGATCCGATCCTTCGCAAATATGGGGTGAATATGTATATCTGCGGACACATCCATAACTTCCAACATATCCGTCCGGCAGGATCGAAGATCGACTATGTGGTCAACACGTCGGCATCCTTATCTCGCCGCAAAGTAGGGAAAGTCGATGGCACTCAATTCGTGAGTGGCGACGCCGGCTTCTCGATCTTGAGTTTCTCGAAGGGTGAGCTTCGCTTAGATATGGTCAACAGCCAAGGCGAAACCATCCACACCATATCCCAAAAGAAATAAGAGCGCGTTCCTTAAATTTTTTGGGCCGTAGAGGTCGTAGCCTTGAGTCG
>JBJEKI010000025.1:0-22352 GCA_051878555.1 Lepagella sp.
GACTCAAGGCTACGACCTCTACGGCTCAAAAAATTTAAGGAACGCGCTCTTAATAGGTAGAGAAGAAGAGATCCGAGACTTACAACGAGCATACGATTCTAATGAATCCAAGTTTGTTGCCATATTCGGTAGGAGAAGAGTGGGTAAGACTTATTTAGTCAGAGAAGTGTTTGAAGACAACTTTGCTTTCACCTACTCCGGGATGGCAAATACTTCAACCCATGATCAACTTCTGCGTTTTTATCTGACGCTGAAAGATTATGGATTGGAGGAAACTGCATGCCCCACCAACTGGATAACAGCTTTTCATCTTTTAGAGCAGTATCTCAAGCGTTTGCCGGATGGCAAGAAGGTAGTCTTTTTAGATGAATTGCCTTGGATGGATGCCCCAAAATCCGGTTTTCTCCCCGCATTCGAGTATTTTTGGAATGCATGGGCATCTGCCCGAAAAGACATCTTACTGATAGTATGCGGTTCTGCCACTTCCTGGATGGTAAAGAACATACTACGAAATCGGGGCGGCTTACACAATCGACTGAACGAGCAAATACACCTTCAGCCTTTCAATCTGCATGAATGTGAACTCTATTGCCAATCGATCGGCATCCCTATGACGCGAGCTGAAATCATCGAAGCATATATGATATTTGGCGGCGTGCCTTTCTATTGGTCGCTACTCGACCAATCGCTGAGCCTATCGCAAAATATCGACAATATATTCTTCGGAAGATACCCTAAATTAAAGAATGAGTTCTCCGAACTATATGCATCACTCTTCAAGCAACCGGAGATCTACATCAATATAATCACCACATTGGGGAAAAAGAAGGTGAGGATGACTCGTGAAGAAATCGTAGAGAATGCGAAGATTCCTTCAAGCGGCTTACTGACAAGATATCTGGAAGACTTGGAAAATTGTGGTTTTATCCGCCGATATCAAGCGATTGGATCTAAGCGTAAAGGGGCTATATTCCAACTTATCGACAACTATACCCTATTTTACTTCAAATTTATCGAGCCTCGAAAGATCACCGATGCCAATTATTGGTCAAAAATACAGTCAGCCTCAATTTACCACACGTGGTGTGGGTTGGCATTTGAGAGAGTTTGTCTACTACATTCCGAGCAGATCAAGAAAGCCTTGGGTATAAGCGGGGTAATCACAAACGAATATGCATGGAGCACTACTGCCACTCAAGAGCATCCGGGAGCCCAGATCGATCTTTTGATCGACCGTAGCGACAAGGTGATCAACGTCTGCGAAATAAAATATTCGGAAGAACCCTTCTTGATTGACAAGAGATATATGGAGAATTTGCAAAACAAAGTCTCAATATTCCGTCACCTTACAAAGACTCGTAAGAGGATAGCACTAACACTAATCAGCAATTCCGGACTCGTAAAGAACGCCTATTCGCTAAATAGCATCCACTCCCAAATCACTTCCAACGACCTATTCACCGAGCCATAGAAAGCCATAACTTGAGACATAGAGCGCGCCCTTAGAGCGCGTTCCTTAATGAGCCCGTTTTTTCAGGTCGCGGAGGCGGATACGAGGGAAGGCATCTATGAAGCTGCCGGGGGTGGCGTTCAGGATCTTTACCCCGCGGCGCTCGGCGTAGGCCTTGACATAAAAGTAACTCTTGAAGGCTATGGCGTAGTTCTCGTATACTTCGTGCAGACGGACGTTTTTGAAGATCTCTTCGGCGCGGCGCAATTCTTTGTCGTCATCTTTGTAGAAGTGAGGTTGCACGGACACGACACAATTGCGGTCGGTGACCCAAAGGGTCTTGCTCCAGTTATGGTCGGCACCAATCAGGACAATCTTCTCGAAGCCTTCTCTCATCAGCGACATAATCGATGGTATCAAAACATTGCGCGGTCGCGGCATCGCCAGCCCAATGTCATAGATGGGATGCATCAGCCACTTCCACCCTACGGCCGGGGTAAGATTGTAGAACTTCAGGGTGACACACTTCGGGAGACGCTTCACCTCCGGCATCCGTCGTGCCGTGGCGGGCAGGAAGAGTGTCATCTCCCAGTCTACTTGCTGCAATGCCTCCCAGAGCGCCGGCACCTTACCGGTCTTCTCCTTAATAAAGAAGGCGATGTCGGCAAGTATGTAATAGTCAGGGCGCAACTGCCGGAACTCCGGCGCCAGCGCCGAGAGATTGACTGCAAGCCTCGGATATGCCATCAGCACATCCATATCCTCCTCCATAGCTGTGCGCAGAGAGGGTCCATTGCCCATCACTATCACCACATCCTTCTTGTCGCCACTCCGCGACGAGGGGCGTCGCGACATCAAAACTATCTTCACTAAGGAGGCAAGCGTGTCGCCACAATCCTTCAGCCCCCACTGTATCTTCTCAAGCATCTTCATAGGGATATTCTTTTTCTGTGCGTGCCACCACTGCCATCGCATCGTAATACTCTATACCTGTGGCATCTACCACACGGCTATTGTCGAGCGTCAACGTGCGTGACACCGGCTCCTGTGCCTTCGGCCCGAGCAGTAACTCCACTATCGGCAAGGCGCCAAACCAATTATAAATAAACTTTGCCCACTTCGCCGGCAAGTGAGGCATTCGTTTGCAGTCGCCGGCATTGCGGCTCATCGCCTCGGCTACATCTATCCATCTGTGGGAACGGCCATCCGACACGTTGTAGACTCCGGGATGACCCGTCAGCGCCACCAACGTGCGTGCCACATCGTAGGCGGTTACGGCACTCATGCAGGCATCATTACCCCGAATATGCACATAGCGACCCGCCACCACCCTATCGAACAAGCGGCGCATCTCCCCATCTATACCCTTGCCGAAGGTGTAGGAGGCTCTGACTATCGTCAGCATCACACCATGATCCGCAGCCCATGTGCCGAGCAGCTGCTCGGTCAAGGCGCGGGTGCGTCCCGCCTCCCCGAGTGGCGACAGCATCCGACTCTCATCCACTCCCTCGCCGGCATCAGGACTATACACCCGATGGCTACTCAGATAGAGGATCTGACCCGGCATCTTTCCCTCCGTCTCAAGCCAATCAAGAAGCCGACGCGTCGCCTCCACATTCTGCTCCTCGGCATCGGCATCCTCATCGGTGCCCGCAAGATGAAAGAGGGTAGGCCCTGACAAAACCGAATGCTCCGAAAGCATCGGCAGCAGATAGCGACCCACCATCCCCTCCGGATCTGTGACAAGATAATTGCCCGAACTGTATTCCAATTTTTCCACCTTATTATATGTATTGCGAAATTAATTGCAAAAATAACTAAAAAATCTTACCTCTGTAAATACTTATCATAAATTTTTGCGTTATATGTATAGAGGGATAAGGCATAATGCCGTCATTTGACATCACTCGCCCGCACTACCCTACTGAAATCATGAATATTAACTAACAAAATAAAATACCTAAAAACATAACGAAAATGAAAATTTGTGACAAACTGGCAACAGCCATCAACGATCAGATCAACTTCGAGCTTACTTCCGCTTATCTCTATCTCTCACTCTCCAACTTCTGGAAGGAGAAGGGTTTGAATGGTATCGCTAATTGGTTTGGCGTCCAAGTCAAGGAGGAGATTGCTCATGCCGAGATCTTCATGAACTACATCCACGACCGCGACGGCGTGGTAAGCTTAGCACCGGTCAACCTCGTCAAGACTCAATGGGACTCACTTCTTGAGGCATTCACCGACACTCTCGAACATGAACGCAAAGTGACACAACGCATCTATGCCCTCTACGCACTCGCTGAAGAGGAGAAAGACTACGCTTCTCGCCAGATGCTCAACTGGTATATCGCCGAGCAAGTGGAAGAGGAGGCTAACGTGCAGGGCATCCTCGACTCGCTCCGTCTCGTCGGCGAAGATGGCACCGGCTTGCTTCAGATCGACCGCGAACTCGCTCAGCGCGTTTATGTCGCTCCCCAAGGCACTAAGGAGTAATAACTCCCCGACCTCCGACAATCGAATAGACCTCTTAGCCCCTCGAAAAGATTAAAAATTCGTTAAAATCGGGGGCTAAGATGTCAAAAAATAGCACTTTATCGCTTATTAAAGAAATTTTTCTTTAAAAACGATACTCATTTGAATAAAATTTAGTAACTTTGCATCGTCAAACAGGTAATTAGACTTAAAGTTAAAATATAATCAAAACCAATACTTTCATTTAATCATCAAATTATGGCAAATTTAGATCTGTCCCAGTACGGCATCAAGGATGTGAAGAACATCATTCACAATCCCTCTTACGAAGATCTCTACAAGGCAGAGGTTGATCCCAGCCTCGAAGGCTACGAGAAAGGATATGTATCCGAACTCGGCGCTGTAGACGTATTCACCGGCGTATATACCGGCCGTTCTCCCAAAGACAAATACCTGGTAAAGGATGAGGAGACTGAGAACACCGTATGGTGGACATCAGATGAATATAAGAATGACAACAAGCCCATCACCACTGAGGTGTGGAATAAGCTCCGTGAGAAGGCTGTCAAGGAACTCGAAGACAAGACTCTCTATGTAGTCGACGTGTTCTGCGGCGCCAACAAGAGCACTCGTATGTGCGTGCGCTTCATCATGGAGGTGGCTTGGCAAGCTCACTTCGTCACCAACATGTTCATCCGCCCCAGCGAGGAGGAACTCAAGGAGTTCAAGCCCGACTTCGTGGTATTCAACGCTTCTAAAGCTAAATGTGAAGACTACAAGGAACTCGGCCTCCACTCTGAGACTGTCGTTGCTTTCAACATCAAGCAGCGCGAACAGGTGATCATCAACACTTGGTATGGCGGCGAAATGAAGAAGGGTATGTTCTCTATGATGAACTACTTCAACCCTCTCCGTGGCATCGCTTCCATGCACTGCTCTGCCAACACCAACATGGAAGAGACTTCTACCGCTATCTTCTTCGGTCTCTCCGGCACAGGTAAGACTACTCTTTCTACAGACCCCAAGCGCAAACTCATCGGCGACGACGAGCATGGCTGGGACGATGAGGGTGTCTTCAACTACGAAGGTGGTTGCTACGCCAAGGTGATCAACCTCGACGCTGAGAGCGAGCCCGATATCTACAACGCTATCAAGCGCGACGCTCTCCTCGAGAATGTGACTGTGGCTGAAGATGGCAAGTGCGATTTCGCCGACAAGAGCGTGACTGAGAACACTCGCGTATCTTATCCTATCCACCACATCACCAACATCGTGAAGCCCGTATCCAAGGGCCCGGCTGCCAAGCAGGTGATCTACCTCAGCGCCGACGCTTTCGGTGTGCTTCCTCCCGTATCTATTCTGAACAATGAGCAGGCTCAATACTACTTCCTCAGCGGCTTCACCGCTAAGCTCGCCGGCACTGAGCGCGGCATCACTGAGCCTACTCCTACTTTCTCCGCTTGCTTCGGCCAGGCTTTCCTTTCGCTCCACCCCACCAAGTATGCTGAGGAGCTCGTAAAGAAAATGCAGGTTTCAGGCGCTCACGCTTACCTCGTGAACACCGGCTGGAACGGCACCGGCAAGCGTATCTCTATCCGCGACACTCGTGGCATCATCGATGATATCCTCAATGGCGACATCGACAAGGCTCCCACTAAGGTGATCCCCTACTTCGATTTCACTGTCCCCACTGAGCTCCCCGGCGTAGATCCTACCATCCTCGATCCTCGCGACACTTACGCTGATCCCAAGGAGTGGGAAGAGAAGGCTAAGAAGCTCGCCCAAATGTTCATCGACAACTTCAAGAAGTTCGAGACCAACGACCTCGGCAAGAAGCTCGCCGAAGCCGGTCCGAAGCTCTAATCCATTCCAATCGAAGATCTAATATTTGAGATTTGATTATATCGACCGAAAGGGGGTGTATCCACAAAGATACACCCCCTTTTATTTCTAATCCGACCAATTTTTCAGCAAGAAGTTTGGATATTTCCAATTTTTGCCGCATCTTTGTAGATTGATGTAAGTTGTATTGTAATTTAGTCTATGGGAAAGCGACAATTAAAGCGACTGCCGGTAGGCATACAAACCTTCTCGGATATCATCGAGGAGGATATGCTCTATATCGATAAGACCGAGTATATCCACGATATGATATATCTCAGCAGGTATATCTTTATGAGCCGTCCGCGACGGTTCGGCAAGTCGTTGTTGCTCTCTACGATTCAGGCTTATTTCGAAGGAAAGAGGGAGTTGTTCCGCGGACTTGCCATGGAGCGTTTGGAGTCGGATTGGGTGGAATATCCGGTGTTGCGGTTTAGCATGGCTTCCGCCAAGCATGTCGATAAGGAGCAGTTGGAGCGTTATATCGGCATGCAGCTTGCCGAATATGAGGAGCAGTATGGCATCACCAAGCCGGCCGTCGATTGCAACAATCGACTTACGATGCTCATTAAGAGTGCTTATCGGCAGAGCGTCAAGAAGGTGGTCGTGCTTATAGATGAGTATGATGCTCCTCTTCTGGATGTGATACATGATGACGAGGCATTGGCAATTCTTCGCGATGTGATACGCAATTTCTATTCTCCCCTCAAGGATTGTGACCCCTATCTGAAGTTCGTGTTTATCACCGGAATCACCAAAATCTCGCAACTCAGCATCTTCAGCGAGCTTAACAACCTGACCAACATATCATTAGATCCAAAATTCGGAGGCATTTGCGGCATCACCAAGGAGGAGATGCTAACGCAGATGGCAGACTACATCGAGGATCTTGGCGAAGCCAATGGATGGAGTGTCGATGAGACTATTGAGTTGTTGACCTATCAGTATGATGGCTATCACTTCGCATGGCCATCATCCGACATATTCAATCCCTACAGTCTGTTGCAAGCCTTCAATATGAGGCGTATCGACAATTATTGGTTTGCCTCGGGCACGCCCTCTTATCTGATCAAGATGTTGAGAAAGTATGATACGCTTCCCACCGAGATCAGCCGAATGGTGGGTGGATCGGATGATTTCGATGTCCCCACCGAGCAGATGACCGGCATCATGCCGATTTTATATCAGAGTGGTTATATTACGATCAAAGACTACGACAAGCCCTATCGCTGCTACACCCTCGACATCCCCAACAACGAAGTAAGGATCGGTCTCACCAAGTCGCTGGTTCCTATGTATGTAATGCCCAACATCACGACAGTCAATAATACTGCACGAATCATAGCGAAGAGTATTGCCGACGATGATATCGATGGAGCATTGTCGCTCTTGCAGAAATTCCTCAGTAGCATACCATATTGCGACAATGCCAATTCGGAGGGGCACTATCAGCAAATGCTTTACATCATATTCAGTCTTCTTTCCGACTATTTTGTCGATGTGGAGATTCACACCCCCATAGGGAGAGTGGATATGGTGTTAAGATCGAAGAAAGCGATATACCTCTTTGAGCTGAAAATAGACAAGAGTTCGAAGGCAGCGATAGCTCAGATAGATCTGAAAGATTACGCCTCAAGATTCACCCTAACCGGCTTACCAATAGTGAAAGTAGGCATAAACTTCGACACCACACGCCGCACCATAAGCGACTGGACCATATCCCAATAATCTCTTGGACAAAGGTTGATAATGAGTAAAATTTTTCTTAGCTGTATCACTTTTTGATACACCTTGGGGCTAATTTTGTCGTGTAACCAATAAAATAATACAACTATGGCGTTAACCCCTAAACCGTTTCGGGAGCTGCTTGATATGGAATTTATAATTCCGGCTTATCAACGAGGCTATCGGTGGGATAATGAGCAAGTTGAAACCCTGCTCAACGATTTATTCGATTTTATCAAGAATCATTCCGGATCCGGCAGCAACTCCTCCGATTACTATTGCCTACAACCGGTGGCTGTGGTGCCAAATCCGGAAAAGAAAGTCAGCTATGATAATAAGGAGAGTTATATCGTGGTCGATGGCCAGCAACGCCTCACCACAATATACCTGCTTCTACATTACTTGCGTCGAAATAGTGACTACCAATATCCGATTTACGACTTACACTTCGACAGTAGAGACGTTCAGGACGACTATATTCAAAAACTTCTTTTTCTCAAAGAAGAGGGGCGCCCGGAAGCTGCATCCAACATCGACATATTTTATCTCGAAAAAGCCTACAAGACCATCACCGAATGGTTTGAATCCGACCCTCATCACGCTCAGCGGAAAGGCAAATTCCGCGAACTATTCACCTTTATTCCACTCGATGGGGAGGCTGTAAATGATGTGAGAGTTATATGGTATGAAATCAGCCATCTAAACGCTCTTGAGGCTTTCCGTCGGCTCAACTATGGGAAGATTCCTCTTACATCTTCAGAGCTCGTTAAGGCTCTATTGCTACAAGGGGATGATACCGGAAATCACGGCCGTCACGGCACCGGTGCCCCTTACCGCCGTGCTCTGGAGTGGGACGAAATGGAACATACTCTTCACAACCCATATCTCTGGTCCATGCTTTCCGACGATAATTCGGACTGCTCATCGCGAATGGAGGTGATCCTCGACTTCATAGCCGACGAATTTAACAAGAAGATGATCATCGGCAACGGCAAACCACCTTTCGTCCGTAAAGAGAAAAGCTTGATCGGCAATAGCGACAACCGTGACTACTTCAACTACAATGTAGTAAACGAATACATCCACCGCAATGGTATCGCGGCAATTGAAAAGGTTTGGAATCGTATTCGCTCAATTTTCAACCTCATCACCAACTGGTATGACAACCATCAATGGTATCATCTGATCGGTTTGATGCGCATTCTTCCCTCTTCCAATAACAGAAAGTCTCGTCGCGAACATTTCCACAGGCTCTATTTCTTAGCCATTGATGAAAATGGACACCCTATCAACTGCTCGGCTTTCACTGCCGCATTGAAAGAAAGAATAGCAAACGAAGTTAGCGGTCTTGGCGACAAACTTAATCAACTGAATTACAATGAGAACAGCGCTGATATAATCAAGTTGCTAAAACTTCTCAATGTGTGGGAAGCCATCAATGATACCAACGAAGGGAGCCGCTTCGCTTTCCATCTCTTCGACGAATTCAATGTTACATCACTCGAGCACATACATCCGCAAAACATCACCACTAATGCATCTTACGAAGAATTTAAGGAATGGTGTAGGCGTCGCTCTGAAGATTTCGAGAAATTGCAATACATCGACCTTGAAAAAATTGTAAAAAATCGGAGTAATAAGAAGAACGCCGACATCGATGAAAATTCAGCAGACGATACCTGCCAATCGACTCCTACCGGAGAGGAGGTGGAATGCCTGAAGAGCGAAATCAATGAAGCCATTACTACGCTTAAAGAACTTACAGAGACTCGTAAGCTCTATTCCGATGCTGACAACAAAGCCAAGCTCGACGCTGCTGCAAAAACTCTTGACCAAGCATTCGGAGAGTTCTCCGGCATCAGCGAGAAGGAACTACATTCAATAGCCAATCTTTGTCTGGTAGACAAAGATACTAACTCCTGCCTCCAAAACTATTTTCTTGACCGGAAGCGCGAGATACTGATGGAAAGGCACAACCCGGGGCCCGGCAAGAAGCGCCTTACATACGATCCACCTGCCACACGCAAGGTGTTCGCCAAAGACTACACGCGCCGGCATCCCGGAGATATGCGTCTTTGGACTCGCCCCGACCGATTCGCATACTATATCGACAAATATGATGATTTCTTAAATGCGGTGAACGAATTTAGCCGCAGAGAGCCTACCCACTATTTCATACGGTCTGCAAAAACGCAGTTTTCGGCATGGGCAGTGAAGACATTCAGCACTCAGCCCATCCGCGGATATAACGTCGATCCATTCGGATTTGCCGTGTCAAAGCTATTCAAAGGCGATCTTCCGAAGACTTGGGCTTTAAGCGACAATTCAGAACATGGAGTGCTTTACGTTGATGATGACGATTCTTTGGAAAGAGCCGCACTGTGGATGGAATGTGTCGAAGAGGGTTGGGCGATCGGCCTTGAGGATTCTCGTAGAGCGGCTGCCCGGCGATTCCATCAGCGTTTCAGCACGCTGGTCGATGATGAGGATAATCAAATCGGATTCAGCGACACAGCGGGAGAGTTCACATTCGAAGGCTTCACACTCTTGGATAACGAAGGGCAAGACCGCATCATGACAGCATTGGCATTCCTCAACGCCATTTCATGAGTTGTTCCCTTGTCGGTGAGGTATAGAGCGCGTTCCTTAGAGATGTGCTCAATATAAAAGGAGAGCCGGTTGGCTCTCCTTTTATATTGATTGGGCGGCTATTGCCGGCGAAATGGTCGGTTATACCAGGATCTTGTTGCGCTTATAGATCTCGCGGAACTCTTTGGGGGTATACCCCTTGTTCTTCTTGAAGATGCGGTTGAAGTTCGAGACATTGTTGAAGCCGGAGCTGAAGCAGATGTCGGCTATAGCCTTATTGCTCGACACCAACTCGCGCGATGCCACGTCAAGGCGAATCCCGATGATGTAGTCGGAGATCGATCGGCCGGTGCGCAACTTGAAGAAGCGGCTGAACGACGAGGGCGACATGTTCGCCATCTTTGCCAAATCATTCAGGCGGATCTCATTCTGATAGTTGGCGGCGATATACTCCTGGGCTTTGCGCAAGCGAGCACTGCTCACAGTCGAATGTTTGCCGGCATGCACACTGCTCGACAAGAGTCGTCCATCGGCATCGATAGCCAAAAGGTGCAAGATTTCGATGAGCTTCATCATCTGATAGAAGCTCGAACGGGCATTCAGCAGATCCTCGATATGATGGAAGATATGCATGATGCTCGTCACCGGATAGCACACACCCTTCGAGGCATTTTCCAGAAGCGTCTTCACCGACTGCATCTGAGTGCGGCGCAACATCTCATTGCCGAAGATATCCACCGGGAACTGTATCGTAATCTCGCGGATATGATTGCTCTTGCAGTTATACTGCTCCCAACCATGCTCCACGCCGTGACCCACGATGCAGAGATCGAACTCGCCGACCTCCTCTACAGAATCGCCTACGATGCGGCGCGCTCCGGCACAATTCTGCACAAAATTAATCTCATACTCTGCATGACGATGCACCGGGAAAGTAAAACTATCCTTCGTGCGATCCACTACATACAAAAAATCACATTCCGATAGAGGAGTCACCTCGGTCAGGATCTCCCCTTGTCGCTCAAGATTGTAAGAAGAATGCTTACTCATTACTGTGTTATAGGTATTAGATTTATATATTTCAAAATTAACATTCCCTAAATAGCAAAATACTATATAGGTAACATCATATCATTGTCCGTAACAATAAGACTCCCTAATGGACATAATCCTACAACTCCATGGACACAACAGCCAAGGGCAATATATTGCCCTGCTATAAAGAACCATTTTTAATTAGTCTAAAACACTCTGTTTTAGCCATAATTGTGATGAATCTGCGTCAAAAACATGACAATATGTCTAATGGATACACATTTGTATTAGATCACATCTATTAAAGATTCCCCAAAATTAGTAATTTCATTTATAAATGCAAAATAAATTATCAAATTTGGTTAAAAAAATACTAAAATAGGGACATTGCACCCTCCCGGAGGGATATTTTATAGTGAAAAATTCGACAAAGGGTCTAAAAAATTTGGCAGAATCAAAAAAAAGCATTAACTTTGCACTCCGTAAGCGCAAAGCGGAATATCGTAAAAGAGTCGCGGAGCGCAAGCAGACTTCTTGGAGAGATGGCAGAGTGGTCGATTGCGGCGGTCTTGAAAACCGTTGAGGGTAACACCTCCGGGGGTTCGAATCCCTCTCTCTCCGCAATAGGGGTTGATTATCAGCTAGTTGTGAATTTTATTTACAGATTTACGCACGGAAGTTGATTTTTGACCGTGGATTTTGGCCGGACTGGATCTTTGATCTTTGTCCGGCTTTTTTCTTTTACGGATTGTTGTTTAGAAGAGACTGACATGTAAAACACTGTTTTGTATGATGATGTTTTTACAAAATTGTGTTTTTGTATGATGGCGTTTTTACAAAACGCTGTTTTTTGTACGATTTTTTTGTATTTTGCCATATATATATTTTTTTATTTTTTATATATTTTTATTTTTTTATTTTTTATATATTTTTATTTTTTTATTTTTCTTTTATTCTTCTTTTCTTTTGGTTCTTTTCTTCTTTTTTCTTTTTCTTTTTTATACGGATGCAAAAAGTGCTATGCAGTTGCGTAATAGTGGCAAGGGGTATAAGTATGAGGTCGGGCAGGTTAGGCGTTGGAATCCAACGGAGCAGGAGAAGGCAGGTGTTGAAGCGACGCTCGCCGAGGGCAAAGCTAAGACTAATGCCATGGTCGAAGAACTTGACGCTAATACGCGTCGTACGGCCGGGCTTCCGGAGAGTGGAGAAATAAAAGAGGGTAAGCCTACTGTGGAGTGGGTGTTGCCGGATGGCACGTTGACTACTGACCGGTTGGAGGCTGACAAGGTGGAGTATTATGCTCGTAAAGAGCGTGGTCGCCGAGCTGAAGAGCAAGAGATCCGAAAGATGGGGTATAATCCCTTTAATCCTATTGCGGTACAGCAGGAACGCGCTCTAAGATGCAGATAGAGAAGGGCGGCGTAGTCGGCGATGATGGCCGAGTGCATGGTTATTCTATCGGCAGTGTTATTGGTTCGGCGGCTAAGGGTGCGGGCATGGGCGCTGTGATGGGTGCCGGCTCTCACTTTATCAGCAAGGGGGCGAGCAAGGCTATTGCGAAGACTGAGAGCACTTGGGGCAAGGCAGGAATCTCCGCAGGGCGGAAGCTGACTAACACATTGTGGTCGGGTACGGTTTTGTCTGTGCCGGAATGGATCAAGGGAGATCAGCCGGCAATGGATGTATGGTTGGGCAATATTGGCACAATGGGAGGTTTTGGCCTGATGCATGGAGTTAAAGCTGCGCCGCAAGTGATCCGAGCATTAGCACCCGTGAAGAATCCGGTGACGGCGGCAGAGAGATTGCACAATCGCACATCGTTCATGGAGCGTGTGGATAATGTGTTGAGTGCCGAGACGGTGGATACATGGCTGACGAAGTCGGATTATGCCGAGTTGATGGCAAATGGCTATGGCGACTTCTATGATTTGTTTAGAGCTCGCGACGAGTTTGGTATTATCGACACTAAGACAAAGTATTCTACAGATCCTAAGACGCAAGAGTATAAGGATGCTTTCGCGCGCATGGAGGAGTTTGTCAAGGATGAGAGGGTGAGCCAGCGGCTTCGCAGTAAGATGTATTCGATGCTGACGGGGCGCGGTTTGCCGATTTCGGGATATGTTCGTGCAGATTATGGCGAGACTCCGGATGGCGAGGGGTATGTGGCTACATACACTCCGGAGGGCAAGCTTGTGACGCTTGATATTTATAAGGATGCTGAAGAGGCGCGCGTTGAGATGGAGAAGAAGCGCAAGACTTGTCAGCGTGTAGCTGTGGGATATGTGGAAGATTATGCCGAGGCGCAATATCAGGATAAGGTATTGCAGAAGAGTCTTGTTGATACGTGGAAGGAGCTTTATCCGGATACTGAGACTCCGGAAGTTCGTGTATTATTGGCGAAGTATTATGCTGCCATATCCAAGCCTAAGGAGGAGCTAACAGAGACGGATGCCGCCTTCATCGATCATCTTAACAGGCAGATTATTTCGAATCATAAAGAGTATGAGGGTATATTGCCGGAGGCGGCACGTAAGGAGATATCGCGTGAGTATGGTGTCGATATTGACGAGGCGCTTCGCAAGGGAATCGACAAGCAGACGGCGCGGGAGCGGGATGCTGTTGCGGAATATGTGCGGTTGTTAGCGCCGGATGTAGTCGAAAGGAATAGCAAGCTATTGCCGGAGAGTGAACGTGGCGTGTATGACAACACGAGTGATCCTAACGATAATAACGGGGGTGGTGAGCCACCTGCCGGTCCTACTGATCCTGACGTTGGTAACGAGGGTAACGGTGGTAACGGTGAGAACGAGGGTGGCGTGCCACCGGCAGACAATGTTCCACCGACGGATGGCGAGCCGGAGCGGGCTAAGGCGTCGGCGCGCATGCAGGCGGCTGTTGATGAGTATGATGCGGCACTTGATGCGCTGACTCGCGTTGTTGGAGAGGATAATGCCAACAAGATTATCAACGAGATAGGAGCTAAGGAGTATCTTGATTATCTGAAGGGCGAGGGAATATCGTCAGGTGCAGAGTTCGATGCTGTGCGTCGGTTGATTGCGGCAGACGAGGCTATCGACCAAGCAAATCGGGATATTGAACGAGATCTTGGTTACAAGAGGGGCGTGGCCGAGGCTGAGGCGATGTCGGATGATGAGATTGCCGCAGAGCTTAACCGGATGGCTGTCGAGGCCAACGACGCTATGCCTACTGAGTTCAATATCGGGTATCAGAATGCGCTCAGTGATGTTCTTGTGGAGCGGCAGAAGCCTGCCAGTGATGACTTGCCGCCGACGGACAATCCACCTATGGATAACGAGCCGAACGAGCCTAAGGAGAATGATCCTAAGGAGGAAGAAGTAGTGGTGGCCGGAGCTACGGATATAAACTATCAACTATCTGATGAGGTAGATGAAAACGGGCGTCAGTTTGTGCTCAACTCAGAAGGGAATATAGAGTTCGGTCGCATAGGCGAGGACACCGGGTTAACTCCAGCACCTATTTTGCTTAGTGAGGGCATAATCACAAATCCCCAAACTAATGCAGGTTATGGCTTGTTGCACATTGAGGCTCGCCATGGTGACCAGATTCGCGCTGCCGGGTATAATTCTGTATTGGAGTTCGTAGAGGTAGTTGCCAAAAACTACGAAGTGATTCGCAAGGGCAAAGACCGTGACGGCAAAAAAACGTATATGCTTCAACTTACAGACAATCACAACAATACTTTAATGGTGGAATTGTCAGGAGATGGAACATATTGGAACATAAACACCGCAGGAATTTTTAAGACTTCCTACGGTGCTAACAGAACTATTGTGTATGACCGCCATACTACGGACAATCAGCCTGCCGAAACTGATGGAGCATCGCTCTCGGGAGAACAAAGCGGCACTACTCCCTCGACCCGCATGAACACTCCTACACAATCATATCAAAAAAGTGCTCTTGACAATACTTCAGACACTGGCAAGACCCTTATGGGCAACGGGAATGGAACTGCTACTCCCGGAAGCACTGACTTTTCTGATGGCAAAGGTAGTGAAAGTTTTTCAGAAAAGCAAGGGCTCGGCGATAGTAACGTTAGTGCTTTGAGTCGTGTTCCTGTTGCTGAGAATGGGGAGCCGCAGTTTGAGGCGGTGGATTCTGCTACGGGCTGGGATGCACTTGTGGAGATGATGGATGGCAATGAGGATAGTGCTATGGCTATCGCTCAGGCTCAGGCGGATCAGGCCGGTAAGGCTGTCGATGCTATCAAGAAGCGAGAGCCGCAGAAGGGGAAGGTTAAGTTGACCGGATCTGTGTGGGAGATGGCGAATGCTATGAAGGCAGCAGATGCTAAGTATGCCGAGGATCATGCGGCGTGGGAGTCGGAGATGGATGCGGCGGTTGTAAAGCATGAGCGCTGGCAGGCATTGGCAGATGAGGGGAATAACGCCTCCGGCGTGGTTAGAGGTTATGGGTTAGAGGTTAGAGAGAGTGGAGAGCGGAGAGGCTCGCCGTAAGGCTATTGTTAAAGGCGATAAAGATATGGCTGAGGCTTACGAGCGATGCAAGGATGTTCCGGAGGCTTTAGAGATTCTGAAGGATGATAGCCCACAGGATTTATGGGAGGCTGTTTCGTTAGCGCTATGCGCCCATAAACTTCTGCTTAATAACGACAAAGCCGGCAAAGGTACGCGTCAAGAGACGGGCTTAAGCCATCGAGAAACAAAGAATTTCTTTGGTATGTTTGCGAGCAGAGAGAAGGGTGGAATAAGTATTGGACGTCTTGCAGGCGATTATGTCAAGGAGATTTGCGACTCCAATGGCATACAGTATGATGAAGGAGAGGCGCGTGCTGCCATTATTGACATGTTTAGGACATGTCAGAGTCCGAGTGATATTTATAACTACATTCGGAATAACCGCATCCGTCAGGCTATTTCGTACGTTGAACAAATTGAGGCGCAAAATGGATATTATGATAGCCTTGAATCACGTATGCTATTTGAGGAGGAGATGCACATGACTCCGGAGGAGTGGGATGCTTACGATTCTTATAGAGAAGAGGAGCTTCAAGCGCTGGATATTCATTTCAGGGATTTTGATTTCTCGGAATATTATGCTAATATTGCAGAAAGAATAGAAAAAGAATACGGAAATGGCAACAAAGACATTGGTAGAAAGAGTGAAGGAGATGCCGAAGGAAGAGGGAATCAAGAGGATGTTCCAGTCGGCAATGTGGTGCGAAGAAAAGGGATTCATCAAGAAGGGATCTCTGGAGAAGTACAAAAAGGACTCGGCAATGCTGAAAAAGATATGCTTCGAGGCTCTGATGATGGAGAGCCTGTGGCTACAGAAACACAATCCGGAGACGGAGGAGGGGATGTAGTCGGCAGTGGAGATGCACCGGAGGGCGGCATGGAGGTCTCAATAAGTAGCCATGAAGCCGAGGCTAAAGACATAAAAAAAGATATGCAGAAAGAGAAAATTCTGCATATCTCTGAAAAATTGTCCCCCAGTTCTGAGTGGTCCTTAACAGAGGCTCCTAATAAATCGGAGGGACCGGACCTTGTTCCTACGTCCGACAATATATCTTCTGATGGCAAAGGTAGTGAAAGTTTTTCGGAAAAGCAAGGGCTTGGTGATGAATATATTACCGAGGATGGAGATGTAGCCGGTTTGGCTTGGGGAACGGATCGTGTGTCTCAGGATAATTATGGTCGCGAGATTGTTCACCGTGATATGTATTATAATGGTGAGGTCATTGGTGTGTACTATGGCAAGGAGTCCGGGAATGTCTTCAAGGATGGTGTCGAAGAGTATGCCATAAGTGTGCCGGGGTTGGAGATGAAAGAGGATCTTATGTTGCCTCTATATGATGCCGCGGGCAAGGATGTACGTGAGGGAGGCAAGGATGCGGCATATAAGCTGGATGCCGGCTGGATATCGTTTAAGACCAAAGAGGAGGCGGTAGATTTCTATAAGCGCAACAAGGAGACTATCGACAAGTTTAAAGAGGCGTCCGACACCAAGGAGATGTGGACAATGGCCAAGAAATTGATGGAAGATAAATCGTTGGTAGATTATGCCAATGGAGTTGTATACAAGAATCCGGGCGAGTCTTCTGAGAATAGTGCTGAGACAGGATTTGAGCTTGGCAAACTTGTATGCAATGGTTTGCTAAAGATGAATCCGAATCTGAGCACGCAAGAATTGTTCAAGATTGGCGACATGTTTTTGCAAGAGATATTATCTGTCAGCAATCCGGCGAGAAAAGGCAAGCGGGTGATCCCTACGATAGTGATGCCGTATTATGATGCGTTTAAAGAATTGACGGAGACTACGGAACGCCGGAGGCTTGAGGCATTGAAAGAGAAGGGCTATGAGCCGGTCGGCACTGGGGCGTTTGGGCCTATATTTGATCAATTCAAAGGTGATTCTCAATTAGCTACAAATGTGTTATTATTTTTGGAGGATGGTGAAGCGATTGGCGCTCTCAATCATAAAGATGTCGGTGAAATAGATCTTGTATGGGGAAAGCCTGGAACTGGGAAGAGTGATGGATATGGACTCTCAAAATTGGCAAAGTATCATCCGGAGGTAATTGAGCATCTTCAAGAGATTATGAATGATATGCGGGTTGTAATGGTTAGTGAGAACCGCATTAATCTTGAAAGTAATACCCATAAGGCTGCCGTTAGACTTACTTGGGATAATAATAAGAAGAAGTGGCTTCTTACTGCTTTTGAGAAAAAAGAAACGCCAGAGTCAATCGACAAGACGACAGACACTGACGATAATCTTTCAGACTTGCGAGGTGACACAGCTCTCTCGCAAAACTCGGGCGCTTCCATCGGCAAAGATAATACATTGTCAGCGGAAAAGCAAGGGAACGGAGAAAATAAATCCGGTGGGAGTGTTGAGGATTTTGTAGAGATTGATGAGTATGTTCCTCAGACTTGGGATGAGAATAGCCGTTTGGAGGATGTTGAGGCTCGATTGAAGTTATTGGAGGATGCTTTCTATTATCCTTGGGAGGCTCTTGGCAAGAAGATTTTCCCGGAATATGCCGATTTCAGCGCTGACAAAAAAACTCTTATTGAGAAGTATGGCGGCGGTGATAAAGTTCCGAAGGAGGAGGCTGATGCTCTCTTTGCGAAATACGCTGATTACTTAGCGAAAAACAATGCCATGCGTCAGGAGATTTATTCTTTGCGTGAACTACGTGACAAGTTGGAGGCAAAGAAGAGTCGTGAGCAAGAAGAGGAGACAGCCCGACAGAAGGCACAGGATCAGATGACAAAATATAATGGTTATCTTAGCGGCAGGGGTAATCTGCAAGCATCGAGCATTGATCGCAATTTGTCGAAGCAGAAAAAGATTGATGGTGAAGTAGCGACGGTGGCAGAGTTCATCGAGCGCTGGCTTGCCGATGGGAGTCTTCAAATATCTACACGTGATTATAAGCCGCAGATCGATCGGCGCAAGTGGAATCGAATGAGCGGCCAGGAGCAGGCGGCATGGGAGGCATCTCACAGCAAGCCTAAGACTGAGTATTTGGTTAATGACTACGACTTAGGCAAGACGGCATACGACTATGCGAGATGGCTTCTGAGCCAGAAAGAGAAAGGTAAACTTGCCGGCAAGACACAGGTGCGGCGCATTGTTGAGGAGAATGGTGGCGGCGAAGTCAAGGAGCAGAGGGTTAGTTATAATAGTGGAGAGCGGAGTGCGGAGAGTGGAGAGGAGCAGAGGGTTAGTTATAATAGTGGAGAGCGGAGTGCGGAGAGTGGAGAGGAGCAGGCTCTTGTCGAGGGCTTGGTCGGCGTTATGCGCAAGGCCGGCATTGTGGTGCATACCGATGTCGAGGCAGGTCAGAAGCGGCTTGACTCGGCAGAGGGGGCAGATACTAAGTTGATGGGCTCTCGTGTCAAAAATCGCAAAAAGGATATTGGGAACAAATTGTCTGACAAGGATTTATCTCAACTGCAAAAAGATGTAGTCGACGTGTTTTCAGGCAAATCTAATAACCGACCAATATCTATCGAGCGAGAAGACGGGAATCGTCGTGTCATTATTCGTAAGGGCACTGAGAACGGAGGTGGTGTCGATTATAGTTTGTTAAAACATTATGATACGACACGTGGGGTATACACCGCAGAGGATATATTGTTGATTCCGGATATTATTACAAATGGCTCTATTTCATTCAAGCAAAGAGGTAATACAAAACTTGTTGAATACAAATATACCAAGGATGGCGTTACGTATACCGTTCTGACTGAAGAAAACAAAGGCAGAGAGGATTTTGCAGATTTTTATACAAATAAAAAAGGCTCACCGAACGCTCGTCAAACACACTCCGAAGAGGCACGAGCAGACTCCGATGAAACCTTAGGTAGTGCAAATTTACAAAATTTATTTGAATCTAAAAAATTTAACAATCAAAAACTATATCGAGACGGTGAGGCTGGTGATATGAAGTTCTTCCGTCGGGGTGATGGGGAGGTTTATGGCTATACTGTCGGGGGTGAGATTTATCTTGATCCTCGTGTTGCTACAGCTGAGACTCCTATTCATGAGTATGGACATCTTTGGGCGGCGTTCCTTCGCAAGGTTAATCCTAAGGGTTGGGGCGATGTTGTGAAGCTGATGAAGGAGTGCACGGATATTTGGGAGCAGGTGACTCGCGATTATCCGGAGCTGAGATCGGAGGATGATATCGCCGAAGAGGTGCTGATGCATTATAGTGGTCGTCGAGGCGCTGAGCGTCTGCGCGCAGAGATGCAGAAGGCTATGGAGTCGGCCGATAAGGGCATGAAGAAGCAGACGGCAATCGCGAGCATGTTCGAGGGTGTGCGTCGTGCTTTGAGTCGCTTCTGGCGTGGGGTGGCTGACTTGTTCCATATTCGTTTTACGAGTGCCGAAGATGTAGCCGACCGGATGCTTGCCGATATGCTCAATGGTTTCAATCCGAATATGAGTGGAGAGCGGAGAGCGGAGAGTGGAGAGGCCGGCAAGCCTCGCTATCAGATCATCGGCGAGAAGGGAGCGGAGAAAACAGAGTATGACATAGAGAAAGAACGTGCCGGGGTGGCGGAGGTTAAGGATTCATTTGAGCGGTATCGTGGGCGTAATCCTCGGGCTCGGCAGTTGAGTCTTTTTGGCGATGACTCCAAGGCTCAGCCGGAGGCTCGTCAGTTGAGTCTCTTTGATGATAATGAGGTGGATGGTTCGGGACGTGTGATCGATCCGGAGCGACAGGCAGAGATGGATAGGAATGCGGAGAAGGTAAACTCCAGTCTTGATGAGTTCACGGATGAGTATGCCGATTATCTTCGTTTGCTCGATGAGATGGAGGGCAGTGAGGCCTTTATGCCGGAGGAGGCAGAAGATCATATCATGCACCTACGCGATAAGTTGGTAGAGGATCTGATGGAGTATCACCGGAGTGCCGGGATGAGCGAAGCAGAGGCTCGCAAGCGTTCGTGGGAGTTAGTGAATCAGACAATGACCGATATCAATATCGCGTTGCTTCGCAAGGGCAAGGATGGCAATATCGAGAAACTGCCTGAGGATACTGTCAAGGTAAAGCGCATGAATGAGGGTGAAGAGGCTAAGGAATGGCTTCCGGAGCTTGGTGAGGGAGAGTTCTGCTATATGGAGCGTAAATTCTCCGAAGACAAGAGCTTTGTGTTCAGTGCGCCGGAGCATGTCGAGAGTATCGATGATGTAGCGTATATCTTCAAACAGTTGGAGAGATACAGTGTCGAGCATAGCTTTGTGGCGTTGGTAAAAGATGGTAAGGTCACTGTGGTGCATCTTGGCATGGGTGACGCAACGGCTGCGGTGGTTAACTTAGGAGCAGTAAGAGCGGCATTGGATACTTTTGATCCTGATGCAGTATACTTCGTGCATAATCATCCGTCCGGATTGTTGACAGCAAGTTCACCGGATGTTGATTCATTGCGCAAGATCCGCGAGATGGTCAAAGGGAAGGCGGTATGTGAGGCGCTGATCATCGACACTTTGAGTGGCAAGTATGCACAATTCGGAATGGATGGTAAGAGCAGGATCTTAGACATGCCGAAGGGTTATGAGAGTGAAGTCGAGGTCAAGGTACAGGCGCATGACAAGATGGAGTATGCTCCGGACTATACACCGGATATGAAAAAGCAGGTGAATACAGCAGATTCTGTGGCGAAATATATATCTTTGTTGCGTGTAGGAGTCGGCGACAAGATAGGTGTTCTGGTGATGGATAATCAGAATGGCGTTGTAGCGAACTTATATTTGCCGTTGGAAGAGGATATGCGATTGTTTGGAGATGATATAGCCGGCAAGGCAGTGCGATTTGGCGGCAAGAAGGTTATCGTCTACTCAAACAACAAACAGATGCTTGAAGTCGGGAAAGTGCTTGAAGATGCCATAATAAATAGAAGTGGCGGCTCGGTGAGATTGCTTGATGTGCTGAGTTTCGACAAAGATGGCGGCTACGAAGCAAGAAGCGAGAGCGTCTTCGAGGCTGAGGCGGAGTATGGTGATGAGGCGTCTGATGGCTCGATGGAATATCACAATCTCATCGATGAAATGTTTGATCAAAGTGATTTTGATAAAGCATCACACGCTCGTGACAGATATGATATAGGAAAGACTCCTTTATGGATGCGCAAAATAGGGATGTTAGGCGAAAGATTTTCATTATCGTTCAAAAACATCAAGATTCATATCGGCAAAGACTCTGACCACAATCTAAGCCGCAGCGAATGGCACGACTTGCCAAAGGCAATTCAACAACCATTCTTAGTAACAAAATACAAGGGTGCGAAAGACCGGTTTCGTTTATATGTAAACTTACTTCACGAAGGGTCCTTTGTTACTGTTGGCGTAGATGTTAAACGAATAAATCAGGGCAGACATCAACCAATACTCGAGGTGAATAGTATCAAGACTATATTTGCCAAAGGTACAAAGAAAGTAGCAGACGATGAAATTGTTGTTGCATACGATGAAAATATAACTCCCGAACAGGAGGCACTTCTGCGCGGACGCAATTTCCGCGAATATCCTACCATTCAGGAGTTATCTGCCGCAAATATAGAAAAAGATTTTGATAATTCAAAATCCGGTGGTCAAAATAATTCAGTTGTCGAAGAGGATCAGGTTCGTTATCGGGTTGTTGAGAAGGATGAGCCGATAATGAAGGAGTTTGATAAGG
>JBJEKI010000026.1:0-5313 GCA_051878555.1 Lepagella sp.
ACTCAAGGCTACGACCCCTACGGCCCCAAAAATTTAAGGAACGCGCTCTTAACTAATGACAAAACAAAAATTCAGTAATGACACAAATCTACCGATGACATTATTCCTTAATTTCGACTTTGACAAGTTCGATGCGAGTTGTTGACATCTTTTTGATAGTAAACTTGAGGTTGTCGATTTCGAAGGTATCGTTTTGCTTGGGGAGGGCTTCGAGGTTTTCGAGGATATATCCGGCGATGGTGTTATACTGTTCGCTCTCCTTGATATCGAGTCCGAACTCCTCATTGATCGAAGAGATTTCGACACGGCCGGAGAATATGAAGCTATTTACGCCGAGACGGCGAGCCACGATACGTTTATGGTCATGTTCATCTTCGATTTCGCCGAAGATTTCCTCGACGATATCCTCGAGGGTGACGAGGCCGGCAGTTCCGCCGAACTCATCGACGATGATAGCCATCGACTTCTTCTCCGCCATCATGCGGCGCATCAGCTTATTGGCGAGCATAGTCTCGGGAGTAAATATGATGGGGCGTATCTTGCGAGTCCAATCGGTGGAGGCATTTAGGAGCTCGGCGACATGGATATATCCGACCACATCGTCGATATCCTCCTTATATATAACGATCTTGGAGAATCCGGTGTCGATAAATCGCTGAGTCAATTCCTCGCGCGAAGTATCGGCGAGAGGGAGAGCCACAATCTCATTGCGAGGAGTCATGCACTCCATCACCTGGGTATCTTTAAAATCGATCGCCTTGCGGAAGATCTTGACCTCATTCTCTACATTAGTCTTATCCTTGCGACGCTCTATGGACTTCTGTATATATTCGTCGAGTTCATCCATGGTGAGGAGTTGCGAGCCGGCAGACTGTGACTTAATGCCGAAAAGGCTCATCAATCCGCGAGAGATCCACGAGACCAACCACGAAACGGGGTAAAAAATCAGATACAATAGATAGAGAGGCAAGGCGAAGAGACGCATCATAAAATTAGGATTGATGCGGAAAGTGGTCTTGGGGAGGAACTCGCCGGTGATAAGGATCAGACCGGTGGAGATTACGGTGTTGGAGATCAGGACCAAAGACTCCTGATGATTGAAGATTTCTTCGAGCCAGGGATTGATAAGGGCGGAGAATGCAATACCATAGATCACGAGCACGACATTATTGCCGACGAGGAGTGTAGAGATGAACATATCCTCATGATGGCTGAACATGCGGAGGATATTGTTGATGATGCCGCCACGTGTGGCATCGATCTCGCGGCGCACCTTGCTCGACTGCACGAAGGCGATTTCCGAGCCGGAGAAGAGGCCGGAGAAGAGCATTGCGATTAGGGCAATAATGAGTGCTAAATTGAAAGATAATTCCATTATGGATTGGGGTTGTTTTGTATAATCGGGGAGGATTGAGGGGATGCTCCGGGGGCGGCAGTCACCGGGGCGGCGACAGGGGAAGCGGCAGGGGGAGCTCCGGCGCCACCGGCGGCGAAATCCTGACTATTCACCGGGAAAATGCCTTGCGGCTTAATGATCCGATAGTAGGTAAGCCGCTCGTCGCTCTCGAAGCCGATGCCCTCGAGGGTATGAGTGGATGTTTCGATATGTATAAACGAGTCGCTGTAGAGGATGCGGCGGCGCTGATCCCAATAGAGTTGTGCGGTCTGGAAGAGATCCTTAGGCACCTTGGTCATCTCTACATGGCCATCGAGGCGCCACACCTTCTCCTGCGAGAAATAGCGAGCCGAATCGGCAGCCACCGTAGCGATAACCTGGAACGACCGATCATACTTCTGCAGATAGAGCCCCTGCGGGAACGACCAATAGGGGGTGTCGACCTCATCATAGACCATCCAGATGGGAGCCACTATCTTATATTGCACCACACCCGAATCTGAGATGAAGGTGGCAACATTCTTGGTAGTCATAGTTGCCATCTTCTTGGGATTGAGCTTGGCAGCAACATCGATCTTGCGTTCCTCTCGACATCCGGTCGAGACGATGAGTGCCACAAAGAGAGCTATGAGCAGCAGTGATGATTTACGCATAGAGATAGAGCGCGTTCCTTAAATTTTTTGGGTCGTAGAGGCGGATATTTTTTGGCATATTCTGAAACTCACATCGGTTCCAATTCACGCATTGTGCCGGATGTGAGTTTCGAAATATGCCAAAAAGATCCGAGCAATGGTAACTAAATCTACCAATATCTATTGCTGATTTTGTTGTCATTTTAACTTTTTTATAGAATAATGTTAACGAAATGTTAATTGCAATTTGCGATTCCGAAATTCGAGGAAACGTTGATTTTCCCTGAGTCTCGTATCCTTGGCCGCTTTTGATCACTTGCTTTCAGTCACATACGTGCGTATGCTCCTTACAGCAAGTAATCAAAATCGACTCAAGGCTACGACCTCTACGGCCAAAAAAATTTAAGGAACGCGCTCTAAGGAGGGTTAGCGGATCTTACGCTTGAAGAACCACACCTCGTTGAAATTCACGCCGAGAGTGATGTTGAGATAATTTTCTCGGATCATCGGATTGGGATGAGCTTGACGAGCCTTCCACTCCAAGCCGAGATTGATCACCGTCTTGCCTTCGGGAGTCGGGAAGCCGAATCCGGCAGTGACGCCATACTCGCGGAGGCTATTGCCATCGACTCTAAGATAGTCATTGATATAATAAGCACCGATGCGATAAGCCATACGTTGGCCATAATTACCACGGACTTTGGGCACGAACTCAGCGCCAAAGCTATAGCGAGTGCGATCGTTGAAATCCATGCCGTTGAACACGATCTTATCGGGATTGTCGATCGAATAGAGGGGAGCATAACTTGTCTTGCTCCACTGCTGCCAGAGGAAGTCAAACTCCACATTGAGTCGGCTTGCACGCTGATGAGTGAAGCTGACACCGGCACCTACGCTGTGAGGGTTGTGATAATTGCCCTTCATGTTCATGCGAGCCACCTCGGTGGGGACAGACTCCTGCGACATCTCCTGGGTTGTCGCCCACACTGTGCCATTCATACTCTTCTTGGGGCTATAGGTCACACCCAGTCCTATCGAGTTGTAGCGATTGATGTTGAAAGAGTATTGAGCACCGATCACCACATTCCAGTCGCGCACTCTCATCACATGTTCGAACTTCGAGCTTCCGGTGTCGGGATTGGCGAAGACATCGTCGACAATCGTACCGAAATCATAACTGAAATTCGCACCGAGGGAGAATCCGGCGAACGTACCGGCGACACCGAGATAGAACTCGTTGATACCACCCGAGCCTTGGTTCTCCATGGTGCCGTGAGCGATATCATTGCCGAAAGCATATCCCACCGAGCTATAGGGGAGCAAACCTACCGATGCCCCCATGAACTTGCAGATGGGGAATTGGAGGGTGACATAATCGAGGCCGCCGCCGGTGGAATTATCCTTATTGCCATTCTCCTCGCTCCAAATCAGCGAGAGGTCGGCACCCATATCGAAGAGGAAGGTGGTGGAATCGATGGCGGCGTATGAGGCGGGGTTCATCACATTGATCTGGCGACCGGAACTCATGGCAATGCCGACGCCGCCCATCTGGCGTTGCATCGAAGTGGCGCGGTCGCCCAGGATGCCATAACCATACATCGAATAGGGGGTGTTGGCATTTTGTGCCATAGCGGCGATTGAGCAAATCAAGCAAGCCGCGAAGGTTTTGATTCTTATCATATTCTATTATTATAATTGAAGATCCTGACCAGGCCGCGTCCCACGGTATCCGTGTCGATGCGATGAGGGATGGAGTGGCGTTCCAACTGCGCAGAGAGGAACATGGCATCACCGCCGGTGAGAATCATTTGTATGTTATCGTAACGAGAGAGGGCGGCATGATAGGAGGCGGCGATTTCAGCCACCAATCCACCGACCACCCCGGAGCGTATGGCAGACGCGGTGTCGACGCCGAAATCTCGAGTCTCACCCTCGGCATCTACCAGAGGGAGGCGAGAGGTGAAATTATGAAGCGAGCGAAAGCGCAATGTCAATCCGGGCGAGATATTTCCTCCGATGAAGTGACACCCTGCCACCAGATCGGAAGTGACGGCAGTGCCGGCATCCACGACGAGGCGGGGGGAATCATCATCCATAACCCCGACAGCGGCGGCTATGCGATCGACCCCGAGAGTGCCCGTGGAGGCATAATCGATGGTCATCGGCGAGGGGGTGAAGGGGGTGAGCTCAAGCAAGGGGAGTCCCGACCGACGGAGCATCTCGGCAATCGCGCAAGGATCATCTCCGACCTGACACATCGCCACACCCTCCACCTCCGGGCGTGCGAGCATCTCGCTAAGCAGAGATATGTCGGAAGAGACATCGTGACCGATCACTCCCCATTGCTGAGGAGTCTCGTCGGAAAAGAGCGACACCTTGCTGCAAGTATTGCCGATATCGACGGTCAGTATGCCTTTATGCTTCATCATCCTTAGGGGTATTCGACATCTTTTGCTGCTTGCGCAGGGCGGAAGAGAGAATCCAGGATGCTACTATCTGGATCATGGCGCCGGCGAGGGTGAAGATGATGGTCTCATTGAGCATACGGAATGTCAAGACATTCACACCGAGGCGGCTCGAATTGTAGAACCAGAAGAAAGAGGCGATACAGAAAGCGATGCCTGCCCAGACCTCCATTCGGCGCATGCGGCGTGCGCGAAAAGGGCCATCCTTGCCGATGGCGCCGACGATACGAGCACCGGTGAAGATCACCGCACCGGCTGCGAATACCCACTTGAAGATGGTGGCAAGCATAAAATTATCGATCGCAAAAAATGGCGCTACGAGCCCTACAGCCACCAAGAGGAGTCCAAGATTGGAGAGCACTTCCATGATGGCACGAAGGCGGATGCGCTGTGGAGTGGGAGCGACCACCGACTCCCTGACTTGTCTATCTTTCATCACTTATTCGTTTCGTTTATGATATATACGTCTTCGGTCGGCTTCTGCATGTGATACTCCTCGCGGGCTATCTGCTCGAGCTGCTCGGTTCCGGTGATGAGTTGCTCACGGCGGGCACGATAATACTTTGCGGAGTCCTTGCATGACTGAATCTCCTCCTTGAGCTCCTTAATCTGACTCTGATACTCCATATTGTTTCTCCAGGAAGCATCATCGTTGAGATAGAGCAAGGTGATGACCAGCGCTCCTATCGCGATAACGGCGAAATGGGAGCGACGGCGCAACCAAAAACTAAATCTTTTTAATCTTTTTCCCATATATGGCGAGAAATTAAGAGCGCGTTCCTTAAATTTTTTGGGTCGTAGAGGCGGATATTTTTGAGCA
>JBJEKI010000027.1:0-21888 GCA_051878555.1 Lepagella sp.
TTTCCTGCTTACGCTGGTTAAGCAGCACATTTAGAGCCTCTTTTTGGGGGTGATTGACTACTCGGTATTTTATTCTATCCCATTGCTTGGGAAGCAATTTTATTCCGAGATTAATGAACGCTGAACGGTCCGTGGTGTAGATAGCAATCTTCAACGGACACTCGCAACCGTCGGCGACGTTGCGTTGGTCAAGGTAAAACTTAGTGCTTGCCATAATCCTTAAAAGTTTGAACATTGCTCTTGCACATTTATTGCACATTCAATGCTCCAAAAGACTCCAAATGGTGCCAAAAAACTCCATTATTCGTCTTTTTTTTAACGATTAGTAACACTATTTTTCTGGGAACTCCCTTGAAAACAAACACGCTAATTTGTTGTAAATTAGCGTGTTATCTGCGGAGTGAGGGAGATTCGAACTCCCGAACCGCTTTTGACGGTTACACGCTTTCCAGGCGTGCCTCTTCAGCCACTCGAGCATCACTCCTTCGCTTTTGCGTTGCAAAGTTAATGCTTTTTTCGCATTTTACAATATTTTTTGCAGATTAATTATTAATTTTGCATTGTTTTTCTTATTTGTTCTTGCGCTTGTGGCGGTTTTTACCCCTCTGCAAGCCTTTTATCACCTCTCTACCGGTGGTGGTATGCTCCCCTTTCGAGCCCCCTCCATCCCCTTTTTACTATTCAGCATTGTTATGAAGAAGTTTAAGCTCTCATCTCTCTCCTCTCTCATCTCTCTCCTCTCTCTCTCCTCTGTAGCTCTCCTATTATTGCCTCTTCTCGCCTCTTGTGGCAAGGATAAGGGGGGTGCTTCCTCCCTTCCCAAGAATTTTAACACCATCGGCGATTGCGGCCGCGTGCAGTATATGATCTCTCATGCCACCCCCGATTCGGTGGCGCGGTTCATCATCTACAGCGCTTTGGGTCGCAATGAGAATGTCCGCATCGACACTCTCGCCATCGCCACCAACTATGCCTACGAGCATCTCCAGGGTCCCGACCTCGACACCTTTAGTTCGCAGTATGACTCACTGATCGAGAGCCTACCCCTCGCTGACAAGATGTCGATCTATGTCAAGGCAGGCGTCGAAGACCCTCAGAAACTCGGCTATCGTCTCGGCCTCGAGTATATGACCTCGATCCGCGACGGCAATAAGACTGCCGCCGACGTTGAGAAGGAACTCAAGGAGTTCAAACGTGTCTGCAGCCACGATCCCGAGATGTATCGCCGTTTCATCGTCGGCTTCCACACCGTGCTCGAACTCGACCATGGCAAGGATGTCCCCAACGAGATCTATCAGAAATTCCGTAATTACGAGTAATATAACAATGAAGAAATTTTCAGATTATAGTGCTTACATCGAGAAGGTAATCCGCGACCTCTCGTTTCCCGGCGATGCTCTTGCCGGACTTTACCAGCCCATCTCTTACTCCCTCTCTGCGGGAGGCAAACGTATCCGTCCATCGTTGGCGCTGATGGCTGCCGACGCTTTCGGCAATGCTGCTGAGGCGGCTGTCGATGCCGCTGTCGCTCTGGAGGTGTATCATAACTTCACTCTCCTCCACGACGACGTGATGGATCATAGCGACTTGCGCCGCGGCCGTCCTTCGGTCCATGCCAAGTGGGATGTCAACACCGCCATCCTCTCGGGCGACACCATGCTCACCCTCGCCGGTCAGTATATCACCCACGTCCCCGACGCCATCCTTCGTCCCGTGCTCGATGCCTTCAATGAGATGGCTATCCGCGTGTATGAGGGTCAACGCCTCGATATGGATTTCGAGACCCGTCAGGATGTCACCCTCGACGATTACCTCCACATGATTAGCCTCAAGACCGGTGCCCTGCTCGGTGCCGCCACTCGCATCGGTGCACTGATTGGTGGCGCCTCCGCCGAGGATGCCTCACGGATGGCGGAGTATGGCAATATGCTCGGCCTCGCCTTCCAGATTCAGGATGACTGGCTCGATGTCTTCGGCGATGCTGCCACCTTCGGCAAACCGATTGGCGGCGATATCAACAACAATAAGAAGTCTTACCTCCTCTTGGCTTCCCTCGCCACCAACACTCCCGACGCCACTGCCCTGCGCGACGCCATGGCTCTCCCCGCCGGAGATACGAAGGTCAAGGTGGTGACTCGTCTCTACGAGCGCCTCGATATGAACCGCGTATGCCGCGACGCCATCCAGCAATACAGCTCTCGCGCCATGGCTGCCCTCAAGGCCACCTCGCTCAGCGACGAAGCCCGCGAACCCTTCCGTCTCTTGGTAGAAAAACTAACCGGAAGAAAGAAGTAATGCATAATTCATGATTCATAATGCATAAGTCATAATTCTGCATTATAATTCCTAATTCCTAATTCCTATCTCCTAATTCCTAATTAGTTATGACCGATACGCATACTCATATCTATATGCCCGATTCCTTCCCCGACGGCGGCGTTGCCGCTGTCGAGAGGGCTATCGCCGCCGGTGTCTGCCGCATGGTCTTCCCCTGTGTTGATCTCGCCTCTCTCCCCGACATGAGGAGTCTCCATAGCCGGTTTCCCGACGCCACCCGCCTTGCTATCGGTCTTCACCCCACCGAGCTAACCTCCGATTGGCGCGATATCCTCCGGCAGATGCACGAGATGCTCCCGGGAGATTTCGTCGCTGTCGGCGAGGTCGGCATCGACCTTTACCATGACGATTCGATGCGCGCCGAGCAGTGCCTCGCCTTCGCCGAGCAACTCCGCTGGGCTTCCGAATTTCATCTCCCCGTCATAATCCATTGCCGCAACGGCCTTGATGATACTCTCCGCATCATCGCCGAGCACCCCGACCCTCTCCCTCCCCTCATCTTCCACAGTTTCACCGGCTCGAAGGAGGATGTCGACCGTATCCGCACTGTCTGCGACCCATGGTTTGGCATCAACGGCGTGGTTACCTTCAAGAATGCACCTGCTCTCCGCGAAGCCCTACCTCTGATCGGCATCGACCGCATCCTCCTCGAAACGGATGCACCCTGGCTCGCACCCGTGCCGGTGCGCGGCACTCTCAACGAGTCCTCGCGTATTCCCCACATCTGCCGTTGCATCGCTGACACCCTCTCCCTTCCCATGGAGCAAGTCGAAGAAATCACCGACAGAGCCGCCGCCCATCTCTTCAGTTTCAACAATAACCCATAACCCATAACCCATAACCACTAACCCGGCGAAGCCGTATGATCGACCAACCCGTAGCCATATTCTTCATAGTGCTCCTGATCATCTTGCTCGGGCCGCTATTGTTTCGTCCTCTCAAGGTGCCTCCAGTCGTGGGTATGATTATCGCCGGCATGATCGTCGGCCCTTATGGCTTCGGATTCCTCGACCGCGATGACAGCTTCCGCATCTTCGGCGAGGTTGGCATCCTCTATATCATGTTTCAGGCCGCTGTCGAGATCGACATGTACCACCTGAAGCGCAATTACCGTCAAGGACTCGTGTTCGGCCTCCTCTCCTTCCTCTTGCCGATGGTCGGCGGAATCTTCACTTCTCATTACCTCTTCCATCTCCCCTGGGACACATCGATGCTTATCGCTTCGATGTATGCCTCCCACACCTTAGTGGCTTACCCTGCCGTGAGCCGCTTCGGCTTGCAGAACACTCGCGGCGCCGTCATCGCCGTCTGCGGCACCATCGTCGCCGTGATGCTTGCACTTATCTGCCTCGCCGGTGTCGTTCAGACTCATGTCACCGGCTCTTTCGGCATCGCCGATATCCTACGCCTCCTCCTCTTTATGGCTATCTATTGCGTAGCCATAGCCTACGCACTCCCCTTTGCCGCACGACGTTTCTTCCGCTCGGTCTCCGACCCTGTGGCTCAATATATCTTTATCCTCGCCTTGGTATTCGTCGCTTCGCTACTCGCCAAGGCCATCGGCTTGGAGTCGATCCTCGGTGCATTCTATGCCGGGTTGGTGCTCAACCGTCTTATCCCCGGCCGTAGCCCCCTGATGCGCAATCTCCGCTTCGTCGGCGATTCCATCTTCATACCCTATTTCCTCATCGGAGTCGGTATGCTGATCAACATACGAGCCGTTTTCTCCGGCTGGTATGTTCTCTGGGTGGTGATCAATATGTCGGCTATTGCCCTGATCACCAAGTGGATAGCAGCCCACGCCACGCGACTTATCTATCGCCTCCCCGCCGATGAGGGTCGCCTTATGTTCGGACTCTCCGCCGGCAAGGCTGCCGCCACTATCGCCGCCGTCATGATCGGTTTTAAGTATGATATGCTCTCCGAAGATGTCACCAATGGTGCCGTCGTCATGATTCTGATATGCTGCATGGTGGCTTCGGTCACCACCGAGCGTGCAGCCCGCAATATCCGCATGCGCCTCAAGGCGCTCGACTTGGAGCAGGAGAAGATCGGTGAAGCCGGTTTTGCAAGGCAGGTAGTCTCCATTTCCAATCCCCTTACTGCCGAGGGACTCATGCGCCTTGCCATCTCGATGCGTAGTCGCGTGAATCGCAATCCCATCTCCCTGCTACATGTGCGTAGCAGCAACGACACGCGTTCGCGTGCCATGTCTGCCGCCGCCATGCAGGGCGCCGAGGCGGTGGCGGAAGACCTCGGGGTGGAGGTGCAACGCCTCGAACGCTTCGACACCAACGTAGCCGCTGCCCTCCGCAATGTCGCCGTAGAACGTGACGCCACCGAGATAGTAATCGGCTTGCACCGCAAGGCCTCGATCGTCGACACCTTCTTCGGCTCGACCATCGACCAGCTCATCGAGTCGACGCGCCGTATGGTGGTGATGTCGCGATGCTTCGTGCCTATCGACACCCTCACCGGCATCGTCGTCGTAGTGCCGAAGAAAGCGGAATACGAGAGTGGCTTCCACCTATGGGTGTCGCGCATCTTGATGCTTGCCTCCAACATAGAGGCGAAAGTCACCTTCATATCCTATCGCGAGACCGGCGAATTTATCCGCACAGCCATGGCTGAAGATGGGGTAGAGGTAGAGGTGAAATTTGAGGTACTCGACTCCTACGACGACTTCATCCTCCTCTCGGGTAACGTCGGCGACGACGACCTCTTCGTGGTGATAGGGGCGCGCAAAGGCTCCATCAGCCACAGCAGCGACCTCGACAACCTCCCCGGCTTCCTAAGCCGCTACTTCAGCCGCCACAACCTCGCCATGATCTACCCCCAACAATAATAAGGAGCGCGCTCTATAGAAAACAATAATAAGGGAGCGCGACTCATGCCGCCCTCCCTTTTTCTTGTGTGTGCAAAATGTATAATTTTACGCGGATATTTTTATAGACTTGCAATAAAAGCGACCGCAGAATCTTCATTTCGACATCCGGCTGAAAATCAGACCAATAAGCCCAATCCCCATCCAGATCTCTTACTTAGAGATTTGGATGCGCCAAAATTAGTAAAAAATAATCACAAAAAGAACAATAAAAGGGAATTTTTTTGAAATTTCACAATTTGTTAACGATAACGCAACAATTTCCAATCCACCTCAACCGCCATCGCCACCACAATGATAGCCACGATGATGCTATTCTCTTCCATGCTGCGAGGTGGTTCTAACCACGAATTATGCGGATTTTCACGGATTTTTTTGGCTCCACATCTCTTTCTTTTATAACCACTAATGGATCTGATTTGACTGATGTTTGG
This sequence comes from Lepagella sp., assembly GCA_051878555.1. GTDB lineage: Bacteria > Bacteroidota > Bacteroidia > Bacteroidales > Muribaculaceae > Lepagella. Next base: position 5,656 of record JBJEKI010000027.1, read on the forward strand.
CTCCGTGCTTTCCTTGCCTGCTGTATTTTTTAACAACGTATTATGCGGATTTAACGGATTTTTGCTCCGCGACTCTTACTCTTTTTTTACCACTGATGGACCTGATTTGACTGATGTTTGGCACCGCGCTTCCCTTGCCTCGAGACACGCGACAAAAGGATCATTTCCAATCATTTAATATCATAGCTAAATTCCCAACCCAGAGACGCGCAGCTAAAAATCCGTGAAAATCCGCGTAATCCGTGGTTGAAAATAAGAGCGCGTTCCTAAAATTCGGGTGAATCCGAAAATTAAACCCACCAAAACCTTTACATGTCAGAAAATTGTTATATATTTGCGTTATATATAATTAAAGGAGAAAACACTATGGCACGACCTATCAAAGAAACACCCGAGTTGTCGGGTAAAGATGCCGTTCGATTTGAGGCACTCATTTCGAACCCCAAGCCCGTGTCAAACGAAGAAAAGGAACGCGCACGTAAGGCTTACGAAGTAATGAAATCAATTAGCAACTTCCAATGGTAATATGGATCTACGTAAGCTTAGACAGTTCCAACTCACGTCGGGCACAGACATAAAACCGTTCAAATGTGCTGATGACGATTTGAATGAGTTCCTTTTTGAAGATGCCAAGCATTTCCAAAATGAGCTTTTGGCCGTAACTTATTTGCTTGAATATATGGAGCAAAATAAGACTGCGGCCTATTTTAGTTTGCTCGCCGACAAAATTACTTTTAGCCCTGATGTAAAATCCGTTTGGAATAAACTCAACCGCAATATACCCAACGAAAAACGTCGGCGCAGTTATCCGGCCGTAAAAATTGGACGTCTTGCCGTCAATGAAGACTATGCCGGTTGCGGTCTCGGCACATTCATACTTGACAATATTAAATATGCTTTTGCAAATGTCAAACGACTCGGATGTCGTTTTGTTACCGTAGATGCGTTAAGCACTGCTGTTGCTTTTTACGAGAAGAATGGTTTTCAGTTCTTCACAGAACAAGACAAAGATGATGACACACGTCTAATGTTCTTTGACCTCAAAAACTTTATAAACTAACCTACCGTGTAGATCGTGCTTTTGCCCGTACCGGGCAATAGGATATTTGGTCTTGTCTTCCCAGGGTGTCGCCTACGGCTTTGCCCTGGGCTAGGCGCTCATTGGGCTTTCAGCCCGTCAACGCCGGCCCGCGTACGTAAAAATCCGTGAAAATCCGTGTAATCCGTGGTTAAAAATACCATCCGTGAAAATCCGACAATTTCCAAATCTCTAAGTAAGAGATTGGGATGAAAATTAATGTTTACGCGTGCATAAATATCGAAAATCACAGTTAATTACACGAGTCAACACTACCTCAGCGGCTCCACAGGACAAAGAGGTAAAATCCTAAAAGATTATATACAAAACTAAAAAATATAACCAACCAAAAAAACAACTAACTTTATGAGAAGATTATTACAACGCAAGCTATGTCGGCGCAAGACATTGCTATTCACGTTGTTCCTACTATCCCTAATAATAGGAACCACCCCCGCCTCCGCCAAAGAGGTAACAGTCACCTTCACAATGAGTGACTATTTCAGTGCTGATACGGATAATGTGTACTCATTGACTTTGAGTGAAGACTTCTCTGCAACATTTACTAAGGGAGGATCTACTCCTCCCAGATACTTGGTTTCTGCTACAAGCAGTACCCCCAATACATTACGAATTTACAAAGATGGAGGTTCAGCTACCATTACCACATCGAATGACAATTACACAATTAAGTCAATTGTAGGTGCAAAAAATCAAACAGAAACAGTAAAATCTGAGTTTACTATCTCCGATGATGGAAAAAGTGGCACATATACCGCAACTGCAACAACTTACTTCCATCACTTCAATATTACATACGATGATGGCACTTCTTCTGAGCCGCAAGATTTCGACTCTGCCCATGACCAGTTTACCGGGCTTACTTGGAATGAGAGTGCTTACGATCTTACCATGACTTATGGGGATACGTTTACCCTGACTCCCAAGTCATCTACTCCTCCCACTATCACATACGCAGTAGCTGATGGAGAAGCTACTGATGTTGTTAGCATCGAAGGCAACAAACTTACTGCCATAAAGGCCGATACAACTACCATTACCGCTTCATGGCCTGCCGATGACAACTGGAATGCCGGCTCTCGCGATATCAATGTGACTGTAAACCATGCTCCCGAGTGTGGTGATATTATCTTTAATCCTGCTGCTGGTGAATTGGCTCGCGGTACGGAGGTGACTCTCTCTTGCGAGAACGCTACCGAAATCACCTATACCGTTACCCCTACCGGTGGAACGGCCTCCAGTCCTACTACCGTTCAAGCCAATACTGCCAAAGTAACTATCAACGAGGCTTGCACCATCTCTGCTACAGCAAAAAACAAAGAGGGCGTAGAAACGTCAGCTTTCACGGCTGATTATACAGTTACTGCTGCACCTATCTGTGGTGACGTTATCTTCTCCCCGGAAGATGGGTCAGTCGTAGATGCCGGTTCTACAGTAACAATCTCTTGCGAGAACGCTACGAAGATTACCTACACCGTGACAACAGATGGCGTAGCCGCTGATCCCGTAGTGGTTACAGGCGCCAGCGCTTCAGTTACCATCAACGCAGCCTGCACCATCACCGCCAAAGCCGAAAATGCCGACGGAGTAGCCACCGCAGAATTTTCAGCCTCTTACACACTCCCGGTAATTAAAGACTATACTCTATTTACCGGCTACGAGACAGATGACTCAGTCCCCGATGGAGACTATATCTTCGTCGGAAAAGTTACAACTGGTGATAAAACATATTACATGGGGGGCCAAAATGGTACGGATGGATATAGAACAGCCACTCAAGTTACACCGGAGGATGGTGTTATCTCAGTAAAAGAAAGTTTTGAGATTCATATCCAAAAGGAGGCAGACAGCAACTATTCTCTTATAACTAAAGATGGTAAGTATCTATATGATGATAGTGCAAAGTTATATGAAGGCACAGAAACTCAAGGTAAAGGTAAGTGGATTCCTTCATTTAAAAATGGTTTGATAAGATTCCAATTTGGTACTGGATCAAACTATCTTTATTTCAATGCCTCTAATCCTCGCTTTAAAACATATAACTCTTCACAAACTTATTTTTCTCTCTACGCTCCAAAGACTGAGGAACTTGGAAATATCCAATTCTCTCCCGTTTCCGGTTCTACTGTCGATGAGGGTACTGAGATCACCATCTCTGCTCAGAATGCCACTTCTTTGGCTTATTCTATTGGAATAGGTGATGTGTGGTCTGATTCAGTTATCATTACCGGTAATTCTGTTAAAGTCTCGGTTACTGAAGACTGCACTATAAGCGTTCTCGCTACAAATCAGAACTCTTCTCAGTCAAGATCAGCTAATGCTACTTACACTGTAGTTCATCCCGTTACTTACGAACTCGTAGAGGAGTATAACGGCAATGATATCCCTGACGGCGATTATATCTTCGCAAGTAGCAAGACCGATGGCTCTGATTTCGCTATCATGGGTAACCAAACTTCTACTACATATAGAGAATCTATCCCTGTAACTCTGACTGACAACAAGTTTGAAGCTTACTCTCGTTATGCGATTAAAGTTCAGAAGGAAGGAGATGGTAATTACTCTCTGATCACTTCTGGAGATAAGTATCTCTATTCTAACTCAAGTCAAGATCTTAAAGAGGGTGATAATACTTACGCCGGCAAGTGGAAGCCTACTATCACCGATGACAAAGTTGTCTTCTCATACGATGACGAAACGATAACTGATGGTGCACTCCTGAAGTATAATCCAACAAATACACGCTTCAAAGCATATAAGACTACATCAACCGGTGTCTATCCCATCTCCCTCTACACAGTAGCGACGACGAAGTGTGGCAATGTTATCTTTAACCCCGCTCCCGGTTCGGAAGTGCCTGTCAATTCTAAGGTTACTATCCGCTGCAAGAATGCTACTCAAATCAGCTATAGCATAACAAAAGAGGGCGTTTATCAACCTACTGTCGTTGTCCCCGGCAATACCGCCGAGGTGACTATCACCGAAAATTGCGAAATCAAGGCATACGGCACTAACGATGAGGGTTACTCTGAAATAGTAACAGTTAATTATTACGCTCAGAAACCCTATACTCGCTATACAGACTTCTATGCCGAAACAGAGGATCCCTGTATCCCTACCGGCGACTATATCTTAGTCGGTAATGTATCTACCGGTGAACTTGCCGGCAGTTATTACATGGGTCAGGGTCTGCAAGGTTCTACCGGCGAGTATCGCGAAGCTATTAAGGTTGAACCTCTCGTGGATGGCAGAATCCCCGCTGATAAGAAGTATGCCATCACCATCACGAATGAACAAAACGGTAAATATTCTCTGAAGACCGCCGAGGATAAGTATCTCTACCTTGAAGCTACAACCTCCGGTGAAGGAGAAAGTTCCACTACGACTTATTCTATCAAGGAGAGTGATACCTCGGAAGGCAATGACCTCTGGGATCCGCATTTCGACGCTAACGGAAGAATCTATTTCTGGTGGAATGGTAGTGAGGCTAACGGAGAGTTCAAGTTCAACCCGCAGCAACCTCGCTTTAAGAACTATGCAGCCTCGGCAACTTCAACGATGGTAAGCTTCGATCTCTATTGTGCAGATGTTCCTCTCTGTCGCGACTTAACCTTTGATCCCCTCAGCGAATCAACTGTAGTACGCGGCTCCGCCGTAACAATCTCCTGCATCAACGCCGCCAAGATAATATATAGTGTGACTCCCGATGGAGGTGCGGAGGGAGACCTTATCACTGTCGAAGGAAACAACGCATCAGTCATCATCGATGCTCCTTGCAAAATCGCCGCATACGCCGTGAATGCCGAAGGATTTGATACAGATGTGTCAGAAGCTACCTACACAGTAATCGATCCTTACGTTCAGTTTACTGAATATGGCACAGGCTCTGATCCCGTTATCCCTGACGGTAAGTATATATTCGTCGGTCAAAATGGTTCTACCGGTGCTCTCAGCTATATGGCTGACGCTGCCACAGCTACTGCTTCTGATGGTGCTCAATATCGTAACGCGGTTGTGATTACTCCCTTCGAGGATGGCAGAATTGGCGTAAGCGAGACATTTGCTATCCAAATAAAGAAGGAAACCGATAGCAACTACTCTCTGATTACTGCCGAAGGCAAGTATCTCTACGCATCGACCACCACTACCGGTGAAGCCGGAAACGAGACCACTATCTATAGTATTTTGGATGGTGAAGCTGCTAATGGCCAAGGTCAATGGACTGCTAACGTGGCAGAAAACAAGGTAGAGTTCACTTGGAGCGATCCGGAAAAGGGTACTCTCCGCTTTAACTCCAGTGCTTCTCGCTTCAAGACTTACGACGGCACTACCGGTACGAAGTTCTACCTCTACGCTCCGACCCCCAAACCTGCTCAGGTGGTTTGCAAAGACGCTACCATCACAAACGATGAAATCAAGATTTCTGTCAACAAGACCATAACCTTCCACTCCGAGGGTGCAGGTAAGATGGCTTGCGAAGTCCTCGAAACAGTTGGTGATGTCTCTGTAGAGACCTTAGACATCGTCGATGGTGATACTTACGTCTTCACTGCTCCATCCGAAGTTGCTGACCAGATTGTCACTATTATCCCCTACGATCAGTATGGCTCTGCTTACACTCCGAGTGAACTCGTGGTTGAAGTATATACTTATGATCTCCCAAAAATCAAGTATACTCTATGGGATGACGAAGATAAGGTTACTTTCAGTGCTGAAAATGGTGACATCACCGAGATTCGTCCATACCTCATCGATGGTACTCTCGAAGAGGCATTCGACCCTGCAACCTATCCCGACAACGTCATACCTTTCAGTTTAGCTCAACCTCGCTTCAAGGTGACAGCCGAAAATGAGATCGGAGATGCTGTGGAAGAAAGCTTCAGCTTCATCCAAGAGCTCTGCGATAGAAAGGATATAGAAGGTGGTGCCTATTCTGTGGTTATCAAATACAAGGATGCAAACTCTGATGCAGTTGCTTCTTTCCCCATTGCAGAGACCGCACTTGGCTCCCTCAACTGGACTATGGATGGCTACTTGGTGAATGAAAGCGATGACATCCTTGAGACCTACCCATTCCTCATCAAGGAATCCTATATCACGCTCCACATAGGTCCTTATGGTAATACTGACGGTTCTACCATCTTGAATGTGAAGATTGCGACACCTGCTGATGGTGGCGAAGGCGTTTATGGCGCTCCCGCTCATGCTCCTGCCGCAGATGATCTCGTAGCCACTGTCGGTAACTACAACTTCGTGGTGAATGGCGGCCAGAAATTCTACTTCGATGGTCAAGAGAAGAACTTCATCAAGGGTAATATCGAGGTGTCTCCCTTCGAATATGCCAATATTCGCATCACTTCGATCGAAGATGTAACGACCGGAGTCAGCGATATCCTCGAGGATGATGCAGAAGAGGTCTTCTACAACCTACAGGGCGTAAGAGTAGTTAATCCCGACAAGGGTATCTACATCCGCGTCAAAGGCAACAAGACCGAAAAGATTCTGAAATAAAAAAAGTCCAGGGCAGCAGCCCCGGTTTCCCCAAGAGAGAGGTCGCTTCAAAGAAGCGACCTCTCTCTTTCGTCACTAACGTTCTTGACGTTCATAACGTCACTAACGTTCCTAACGTTCTTAACGTCACTAACGTTCCTAACGTTCTTAACGTCACTAACGTTCCTAACGTCACTAACGACACTAACGTTCTTATTGATTCTGGATGTTTCTGCTGCCGGTGCAGCCCGTCTCCCTGTATTTGCTGCAAGACCAGAACGCCTTCCCCTGATTGGCGCCACGCTTCGCGTAGCGTTGCACCATCGGCGCCCCACACTTAGGACATGTCGGCGCTCCTTCCATCAAGCTTTGTTGCCGTTGTGTTTCGATCCGTTCTTTTGTCATATTCTCGGCAAAACCGCCCTCCTGCTTGAATGTCTCAAGCCTATTGTCCAAATATCGAGTTATCATGCTGTTGACACGCGAGCATAGAACCAGCAGTGCATTGGCAGAACAAATCACGTCGTCACTCTCTATCCAAGGGTCAAAACGCCCTTTCTGCTTGAGCACATGCTCCGTCATGTCGTGCATGATGTCCTCGCTATAGTTTGGCGTGTCCGGCTTTATCGCTCTCATTTTGATGGCTTCGGGGTCGTCGTTGCGCCAAGCCACTTGCTTGTTCGCCATAAGTATAAAGGAGTAATCATTGCTCAGCTCATTGATACTGGCGCGAGCCACGTCTACCAACTTCATCTCTGTCTCTATGGAGGTCTGATGGCGAGATAAGCCTTCGGCGATATTTGCCTGACCCGAACGAGCTGCCTGAGTCATCTGGTCGAATAATCTGCCGCACGGATCGTTGCTCTGATTTAGGAAGCGCCGGCAGAAGCTGAAAGTCCCCAACTGGATGATACAGGCAAGCACCCACATGTCCGTGTACATATTTCCGGCAGTGGATCCTATATTTACTCCCATATTTTTTTTCTTTTTTTTTAGTTATTATTACTGTCGTTCTTGACGTTCATAACGTTCTGTCTTCAGAAGGGGAGGCCGGTGGCTATGTAGCCGATTTTTACTTCTTCTCCGAGGAGGGAGGCGCGCGGTGGCAGTTTGCCGTCGCAGAGGGCTTCTGCCTGCTCGTCGCTCAGGTTGGTCTCATCCACCCCGAAGTAGAGACCGTTCCACTTCCAGTACCATACCCCCATGTCGTCCAGGTCGATCCATTCCGACTCCACTCCCTTCAGCGCCAAGACGCGCTTGAAGCTGTCGCCGACGCGCAACTCGCCCTCCGGCGTGTTCACACTCCGAGCATTCCCCTCCAAGGCGATTACATCCACCTGACCCTGCATGAAGTCATAGACCATGAACTGCGGCACGCTCTTCAGCAAGAAGGTATATGCCATAGCATCCGGTGTCGCCGTTGTCACCATCTCATCATAAAGAAAATCCACCACCGGGGGCAACGCCGAAATCTTTTCCCCCACATGCACCGACCCGATCGAGTCAGCAGTGATGTAAAAGACACTATCCCCCGACAGAGCCACTACCTCCGTGGCAGTGCTGTCTGACACATCCATACTATCTTGACGATCCTCCCGGAGTCCCTTGCCTCCACAGGATGCTATCACCACCGACATCAGCCCGATAGCCGTAATATTCTTCAGGTTCATTCCTAATTTTGATTTGTTAGTGTATATATCAATCATTTATGTAAATTCTGTTCTTTCCCTTTGAATCAGAGCGAGTTCTTACTCCCCCGTAACCTCCGCCTCCCCCTTGAGGGCATCGAAATAATCGGGATCTCCCACCACCCAGATCACATCCTCCTCTTGGAGCACCAATTCCGGGAGCGCCGGCATAAACTCCTCGCCGCGCTTCACCTTGATGATCATCGAGTAGAAGTCATGACGCAGGTCAGTGTCGCGTAGCTGCATACCCACCACGGGCGATCCCCCGGTAAGTTTCAGGCTGGCGATCTCCATCGGTTTCCACTTCCGGATCTCTCGCTCCATAGCTATGCGGCGTTGCTGCTCCAAGTCGATGTTGAGCTGTCGCAGCTGTTCGTCGGTGCCGATTACGCCGATCACATCTCCCGGCAAAATACGTGCCTCCTTCGCCGGCAAGGGCATATAGCTCTCACCACGCTGGATGCTCGACACGCTCACGCCGTAGTCGCGACGCAAACCGGAATCCATCAGCCGATCTCCGGCGAAGGGCGTGTCATGGTCGATCTCGATAAAGGCCTGGTGCATATCGTCCACCAGGTTATTGTTCACCCCGAGGCGAGTGTTCTCACGCATGTTGAGATTGTTTAGGAACTTCCGCTCGATCCGACTATATCGCTTCACTAACTTGCGCCCCGACAATGTGGCGATTACCACGAAGCAGACGGCGCCGACCGTCCATCCTACCAATGTCGAATAGGATGCCACCGAGGTGAAGTAGATTACAAAGAAGAGTGCCACCAAATAGCGGATGATTCGCATGATAATCAGCGGCACATCGGCAAAGGCAGCAGTCTGGTGCAGCCGTATCTTCTCCGAAGTCTTCGTGCTGCTCGACGTCAAAGCATAGATGAAAGGGATCATCGCCGCTGCCGTCACGATCGTGGCTATCAGATGACCGAACTCACCGAGATATTTCTCCGACATCGGGAACACCACCTTTTGTGCCATCAAGATCACTGCCAATAAGATCACCGAATAGAGGAGAATCCTCCATATATAGCGTCCCAATACCTCCTTCCAGAGGCGACGGGTCTCATTAGAGTCATAACTTTGTCCCGAATAGCGGTCGATCAGGAATCGCAACCCCTCCGGGAGATGCCGCTCGACAAAATTGGCTGCCGGCGCGGCGAGCTTGATGAAGTAGGGGGTAGTAAAGATTGTCACCACCGACACCGCCACGATGATAGGGTAGAGGCTCGGCTCAAGCACGTCAAGGCTCATACCCAACGAGGCTATAATGAAAGAGAACTCACCGATCTGAGTCAGCGTAAAACCGCTCTCGATGGCCACTCGCAGGTTCTGCCCCGTCACGAGCATGCCCAACGTGCCGAAGATGATCATGCCAACAATCACCACCCCCGCCAATAGCAAGATCTCTCCCCAATATTCCACCAATACCGACGGATCCACCATCATACCCACCGAGATGAAGAAGACTGCCCCAAAGAGGTTCTTGATCGGTGTCACCACCTTCTCGATGCGCTCCGCCATCACCGTGCCTGCCAAGATAGAACCCATCACGAAGGCCCCCAATTCGAGCGAAAAACCGCATGCCACGCTGAATACCGACATGGCAAAGCATAACCCCATTGACACCACCAAGAGACTCTCATCATTCAGATGACGTCGCCAGCGCGTCAGCAACGTCGGCAAGAGATAGACTCCCACCACGAACCAGATAATCAGGAAGAACACCAACTTGCCAATCGAGAAGAGCAACTCGCCACCCTCCACATCTCCCATCGCCAAGGAGGAGAGCAACACCAACATCAAGACCGCAAAGAGGTCTTCGATGATCAGCACAGCCAATACCAAGGAGGCAAATTTCCGATGACGCATCCCCAAGTCGCCAAGTGCCTTCATGATGATCGTCGTCGATGACATCGAGATCATTCCCCCCAAGAAGATACGATTGATCATATTCAGCCCCAAGATATAGCCGACGCCAAACCCGGCAAAGGTCATACCCGTGATGATGATCAGCGCCGTGAAAATGGCGGAACTACCCGACTTCAGCAGCTTGCGGAAGGAGAACTCCAATCCGATCGTGAACATAAGGATTACGATACCAAGCTCCGCCCAGAAGTCGATGTTCTCAGCATTGCCGATCGAGGGTAGATAACTGAATGCCGGACTCGCCAAGAATCCGGCAAGGATATAACCCAACACCACCGGTTGCTTGAGCCGCTTGAAGAGCAGGGTCACTATCGCACCCAGCAGCAGGATCCATGCTAAGTCGGCGATCATACCATTGGTGTGTTGTTCCGACATATCTGCTGTCGCATGCGGGTCGATAGCCTGCTGGAGATGCTGCATCTCCGTGGCTGCCGTTTGCTGCGGCAGGTCGGCATATATCGTCAGTAGGGGAAGGGTCGTCATATATCTTTCCGCTGTTGGTGAGTTAGGCTATTCTATTTGTTTTTCGACTATATAGTGCTTGTAATAGGAGAGCAGAAGCGTGGTCAAGGGGAGGGCGATGATAAGCCCCATGAATCCCAGGATGCTGCCCCACACGGAGAGTGCCAACAATATGATGGCGGGATTCAACCCCATCACTTTGCCCATGATTTTCGGTGTCAACACCAAGTCCTGGATGCACTGCACTACCACATATACCGCCATCGACTCCCAGAAGATGAGCCAGAAACCGCCACCCGTGCCGGCGGCATATACCAAGCAGAGCAATGCCGTGATCGGCAATGAAATCAGCTGCAAGTAGGGCACCATATTGAGCATGCCGATGAAGAGTCCCAACACTACAGCCATCGGCAGACCGATGATCAGAAAGCCAATGGCGAAGAGGATGCCCACGGTCATGGCGATGATGAATTGCCCGCGGAAGTAGCGGTTCATCGAGTCGGCGATATCTTTGAAGATGGTGAGCACAAGACGACGCTGTGCCGCAGGGATCAACCCGCGAGCCCCCTTCTCGAGCTTCTCATAGTCGAGCATGATGAAGAGCAAGTAGAGCAATACCACCATCCAGCTCACCACATCTGCCACAATCGCCACGCCCGATGTGAGTACACTCCATGAACTTGACAATGTCTTCTGTATCAATGCTTTCCACTCCTCACGCGAGAGGAGGCGCGACAACTGGTTGAAGTCGATATTGTCGCGAATGAACTGGTGGATATTTTCCGAGATGTAGGGTATATGGATCTCCTTGGTGGCGTATGCCTTCACCACGTCTGCCATCTGGCTACATTCGCTCGCCAAGTAGGGGAAGAAGATCCAGCAGAACACGCCGATTGCCGTCACCACCTCCAAGAGGGTGAAGACCACCGGCAAGAAACGCCGCTTCAGATGCATCCAGCGCTTGTTCCATTTCACGATCGGCTCAAGCATATACGCTATCAGACATGCCACCAAAAATGGCAATAACACCCCGCTCAATGCATCCAAGGCAAATACCACCGCGGCGATGATGCAGAGTGTAAACAAAATCCGCATCACCCGATCAAAAGTATAAGGTCGTCGCTGTTCCATAATATTTCAATACTTAGGGTAAACAATATTAGCACCAAAATAGCATATTTGCTCCCCTTTTTCGATTTATAATACAAATATAGCGACTTTTTTTGTGATTGCCACTTTCTTTGGCTAAATTTGTATTTTCTCGAGCTTTTTATCATTCTTATTAGCTTCATTTCTAATAGCCTCATTCCTATGAATAGATTTCTGCTTTCTCTCTTTCTGCTTTCTATCGCTCTCATCCTGAGAGCTGACCCGATATCCGATTTCACCGCCTCGACCGCCGTCGATGCCGATAATTCGGCTCTCCTCATCATCGACTTGAAGTCGGGCAAGAAAATCCTCTCCCATAATGCCGACCTCCCCCTCATCCCCGCCTCGATCATGAAGAGTGTCACCATAGCCACTCTCCTAAACAAGGTGGGGCACAACTATGAATATGCCACCCCGGTCTACCTCACCGCTCCCGTCGATGCCGGTATCGTCGAAGGTAACATCCTCGTCGAAGCCTCCGGCGACCCGGCTATCAACACGGTCCATGACCCGAAGTCTGATGATTTCGTTGCCGAAATCGTTGTCGGCCTGAAAGCCCTCGGCGTCGACACCATCCGCGGCAAAATCCTGGTGGATGAATCCAAATTTCCCGGTCCATCCATCAACCCCACCTGGCAGAAGGGTGACCTCGGCTATGCCTATGGCACCGGCACACATGGCTTCAACTTCCATGATAATGCCTCCGGCAATAAGTCGGTGCAAAACCCTATCGCCACCTTCCGTTCTCAACTAAAATCATCTCTGTCTGCCGCCGGTATCGCCATCCAAGAACTTAATGTCGAAGGCTCCGACCATGACTTCGTGCCCGTATGCCGCCATCTCTCTCCCACCATCGACGAGATAATGCGCTCTTGCATGGTGCGTAGCGACAACCAATATGCGGAGGCGATGCTCCGCCTTGTCGGCGCCACTTACGGCGACAAAGGCTCCACCGCCGAAGGGGCGGCGCAGTTATTATCCTTCTGGCGACATAAACATGCCAATCTCAAGGGCGTGAAGATCGTCGACGGTTCCGGACTCTCCCGTACCAACCGCCTCACCGTCCTATTTATGGCCGATATGCTCCGGATTATGTCGAAAAACCCCTACTATGCCTCCTTTTTCCCTCTCGCCGGTCTCGAAGGTACTCTCAAACACCTCCTCGCCGGTACTCCCCTCGAAGGATATCTGGCTCTCAAAACAGGTTCGATGAAGGGTGTGCAATGCTATGCCGGATACAAACTCGACGATGACTACGCCCCCACCCACATAGTTGTGGTGATGCTCAACAATCTCCCCAACCGAGCCGAAGCCCGACGCCAGTTGGAGATCCTGCTGCTAAAAACCTTCCTCCCCGACTACAATCCGGAAGCCCAAAAGACCCAATAATCCCATTAGCGCCATAGGCCCATAAGCCCTATTAGCCTCAATTTAACAAAATTTACATCTTGCTAAAAAATATTACTCCCCCTCCTCACGTTATCTTACAAATGAATAAAACGAAAATCAACGAAATAAAGAACCGAGTCTACGAGGCTGAAGGCCTCTTGGAACTCCTCACGACCCGTCCGGAGATCGCCGAGACGATTCTCCCCCTCGTGGCAAAGCGCCTCGAAGAGGCGCAATCCCTCCTCAAGCAAGTGCCCGCCGAGCAGGATCAAGAGCCGGACCAAGAGCCTGCTCCCGAACCGGAACCTGAGTCCGCCCAGACTCCCGAACCGGAACCCGAACCGGTCTATGTCACAGAGCTTGAGCCGGAACCCGAACCCGAACCGGAACCCGAACCAATATCGGTGCCCGATCACGAGCCTGATCTCGCTCCCGCTCCAATCCCAATGCCGCAAGCACCCTCATCCCACTCATTCCACTCATCTACTCATCCACTCTTCACCCCTCCCGCTTTCTGCCTGAATGACCGTTTCCGTTTCCGCCGCTCGATATTCGGCGGTAGCGATGCCGAGTTCAACGCTGCGATGAGTCATATCGCCACACTCCCCGATTATGAGGATGCCCTCCGCTATCTCGGCGAGGAGATGGGTATCGACCTCGAGGATGAGGATGTGGTAGATTTCCTCGAAATTCTTAAAACCTGCTGGTCATGAGCGGTATGCTACACATAGTCCCCACGCCGGTTGGCAACCTCGAGGATATGACCTTCCGCGCTGTCCGCATCCTTAAGGAGGCGGATCTGATTCTCGCCGAGGATACCCGCACCAGTGCCGTGCTGATGAAGCATTACGACATCCACACCCCGATGCGCAGCCATCATCGCAATAATGAGCACCGTGCCGTCGCCGGTATCGTCGAAGAACTCCTCGCAGGCAAGGATATCGCCCTGGTTTCCGATGCCGGCACTCCCGGAATATGCGATCCCGGGTTTATGCTCGCCCGCGCCTGCCGCGATGCCGGTGTCGAGGTGGAGTGCCTCCCCGGTCCTACGGCGTTCGTACCTGCGCTCGTTGCCTCCGGATTACCTTGCGATCGCTTCGCCTTCGAAGGTTTTCTCCCCCTCAAGAAGGGACTCGCCACGCGCCTCGCACAACTTGCCGCCGACCCTCGCACGGTAATAATATATGAGTCCCCCGTGAGACTCCCACGTACTCTTCGCAATCTCGCCGAGGCTTTCGGCCCGGATCGTATCGCTGCCGTGTGCCGCGAGATCTCCAAACTCCATGAGGAAATCCTGAGAGATTCGCTCCAAAACCTCGTTGAGCATTTTTCTCAGAACACTCCCAAGGGTGAGATTGTTATTGTTATAGAGCCGGCTCCGCGTCATAATGGCAAACGTGATGATGACTCCGAATAATTTAGATAATTTCCAAAACACTTCTTTTTAAATATTTTTTATTATGAAGAAATCTCTTATTTTACTGAGTGCCTGCGCTTTGCTCCTCGCTGCCTGCGCCGGCAATAAGGAGGAAAAAGTTGATGAGGATTCTATCCGCATCGCCGACCTGACTTCTCAATATGAGGAGGCTACCAACTTCAATGATTCGCTGATGCTTCTGATGAGCGATATCTATTGCGGTCTCGATTCGATCAATAGCCAGGAGGGCTTGCTCTATAATATGGGTAATTCAGAGTCGGGCGACCGTCGTGCAGAGATCCGTCGCAACCTCTCCAGCATCAAGGCTCGCCTCGCCGCCAACAAGGCTCTCCTCGCTCAGATGGAGGCTAAGGTCAAGGCTTCAGGCAAGGAGAACTCCGTGCAAGCCAAGACTATCGAACAGCTCCGCAAGCATATCGAGGAGCAGGATGCCAAGATCGCTCAACTCGAACAAGACCTCTCTACTGCAAAGGGTCAGATCGAAGACCTCAATGAGCAAGTGGCTGAAACTCAAGAACAAGTGAAGGCTGAAACCGCCGCCAAAGAGGAGGCGCAAGCCGCTACTGTCGAGGCTGAAAATAAGGCTAACAGAGTCTATTATGCCATCGGCACCAACAAGGAACTCAAAAATAAGGGCCTCCTCTCGAAGAAGTTCCTCGGTTCGACCAAGGTGCTCGCCGGACAGTATGATGCCACTTATTTCGTAGCCGCCGATAAGCGCACTCTCCACAGCATACCCACCAACTCCAACAAGGCTAAGATCTGGACAAATATGCCCGAGGGTAGCTATCGCATCGTCGGCGAAAAGAATAGCCCCAAGACTATCGAAATCGTCAACGCCGACAAGTTCTGGTCGCTCACTCCCTATCTGATCATCCAGATCGACTGATAGTTCATTCTTCTCGATAATGCCTAATACCCGTTAGGTCAATTGTTTATGACTTCTAAATCGTTTTTTGTCCATAGCACATCTTCCCTCTCTCTTGTGAGAGGGAGGATGTCTTCTTTTTTACGACAAGTTATCCCGGTTGTGCTCTTGCTGACGATTCTTGTCGGTTGCAAACCGACCGAGAAGAACTACAAGGCGGCTTACGATGCCGCCCTCGCCAAGCGTGAACAGGCAGCGATAGAACAGATGCGTCCTGCCACCGGTCTGCTGAGCGACGACGGCCCCCAGATGAGACTCATCGGGGCTGATACCGTATATGTAAATCGTGCCGTAATCCGAACCGAAGATAATAAGCGCCCGCAAGGTTCCTGGGCTGTCGTTGTCGGCAAGTTTAAAATGGATACCAATGCTCGCGCAGCTGCGCAAAACCTCAAAAGTGAGGGCTGGGAGAATGCCTTTATGGCGAAATCGACCGGGGCTGTCTACTATTCGATTATCGACACTGCTACATCGCTCGACGATGCCAATGCCATCCAAAAGGCCTTCCGCAGCAAGCACCCCGATTACCCCTTCATAGGCCTCCCGGGTGCCCCTGTCCTCCTACACTACTAAGAGCGTGTTCCTTAAGAGCGCGTTCCTTAAGAGCGCGTTCCTTAAATTTTTGGGGACGTAGAGGCGGATATTTTTGAGCAGA
>JBJEKI010000028.1:0-21490 GCA_051878555.1 Lepagella sp.
GACTCAAGGCTACGACCTCTACGGCCCAAAAAATTTAAGGAACGCGCTCTTAAGAAATCTCATTAACTTTGTCCTACACCCAAAAGAAAGACAAAGGTCCACGTTGCAAACGTGTCCTTGTCTTAAAAACCGTTCCTACCGGTCTGATTTTGGGAGTAGTATACTTGACAATGCCCCTCAATGAACTACGGATTTATCGAATTTACGCGGATGTCGGCACTATGGCGTTTATGCAATGATCGTAGATGATTGTAAATGATCGTGGCATCCGCAGTTTTTTTGTTTTTGAAAGAACCACTGATTCACCGGATTTTACCTGATGCTGAGCCGCTTAGCCAAGGATCAGATAAATCAGTTTCATCTGTGGTTTAAACAAATACGAGCGTGGGGTGGGTCGTGCTTTTGCCCCTTCGGGGCGATAGGGTGGGGGTTCTCGTCAACCCAGGGTGTCGCTTCGCTTTGCCCCGTGCTATGTGCTTGTTGGGCCTTCAGCCCGTCAACATGAGCAACTACTTACTTCACACCACCGATGCGTTGCAAGGATCATCGTTGCTTTATTGAAAAATTATAAAATGATTGCGCCCACTGTGGAATCTCTTCAGTATATAGTTTAGCTAAAATGCCATCAGACAATCTGAATAAAGGTCGTGCATCTACATTATCTATTGAGTTATCGTATAGATAAAGCCTGTCAATAATTGGAGCAACAATCCTACAATTTTGAATTGACTTATTGTAGCGAGTAATAATTTTAGAGATAGGGACATCGTGGCCGCCTTTCATAACACGCTTGGCAATACGGGCCGCATTAATAGAAGGATCGGAAGTTGAAATGAAGAAAATACGAATAAAGAAACCAGCTTGTTTTGCACGGAGGACAAAGTCTATTTTATCCTGAGCGGAAAAAACGGTTTCAAAGACAAAACTCTTTCTCTTAATAAGACATTCCTCCCGGAGTTTTGCACAATAATTTGCGGATTTCAATACTGCCTCGGAATCATTCCAATCTCCAAACATATCTTTGGCAATCTGATCGGGATTGATATATGTAGTTCCTTCCGCCCACTCATGATGGAGAAACTTTTGGGTAATGGAAGTCTTGCCAGACCCGTTCGGCCCGGCAATTATAATAAGTTCCGGCTTATGGTTAGTATTTCCCATTCTTTATTTCATTAATGCGGTCGGCCCATTTTTCTTGCTGTTCTTTGATCCCTTTTTGTAAATCCGCAAAGTAGCGATTTCGAGCTTGTTCATTGGATATTTTAACATCATTAGCCACCTCGCGCATAATTTGGGCGAGCATTTCATCTGTCGGTTCCTGGCCCGAACCGAATCGATAAGAATTCATTTCTGCTTCTGACATATCTCTTAAAATTATGAAGGCAGGGATTTCATCGGTTGAAATCCCTGCCTTGTTAAACTTATAATTTCAGAGTAAGGGATTAG
The DNA here is from genome assembly GCA_051878555.1 of Lepagella sp. GTDB lineage: Bacteria > Bacteroidota > Bacteroidia > Bacteroidales > Muribaculaceae > Lepagella. The sequence continues at coordinate 1,447 of JBJEKI010000028.1, forward strand.
TCTTCGAGGGCGGCTTGGGCTGCAGCTACGCGGGCGATGGGCACGCGGTAGGGTGAACAGCTTACGTAGTTCATGCCGAGCTTCGCGCAGAACATTACTGATGAGGGCTCACCACCATGTTCGCCGCAGATGCCGACCTTGAGCTCGGGCTTAGTCGCGCGGCCCTTCTTGACACCCATCTCAACGAGCTGGCCTACACCCTCCTGGTCGAGCACCTCGAAGGGATCCACCTTAACGATGCCAATCTCTTTGTAGTGCTTCAAGAACTTGGGAGCGTCGTCACGAGAGTAACCGAAGGTCATCTGAGTGAGGTCGTTGGTGCCGAATGAGAAGAAGTCGGCTACCTCTGCGATCTTGTCAGCGGTGAGGGCTGCACGAGGCACTTCGATCATTGTACCGATCTTATACTCGATGCTTTCACCTCTTTGGGCGAAGATCTTATTGGCAGTAGCTGTGATGACAGCTGCCTGGTTCTGGAGCTCCTTGAGAGTACCTACGAGGGGCACCATGATTTCGGGATGTACGTCGATGCCTTTAGCCTTGCAGTTGAGGGCAGCCTCGATGATGGCAGTAGCTTGCATCTCGGTGATCTCAGGATAGGTGATGCCAAGACGGCAACCACGATGACCGAGCATCGGGTTGAACTCAGCGAGATCCTCAACTTTGTTTTGGATTTCAGCGAGAGAAAGGCCCATTTCATCGGCGAGTTCTTGCTGATTTTCAGTAGTGTGAGGTACGAACTCATGCAATGGGGGATCGAGGAGACGGACAGTTACACCAAAACCATCCATGGCCTCGAAGATGCCTTCGAAGTCAGCACGTTGCATGGGGAGGAGTTTGGCGAGAGCCACACGACGACCTGCTTCGTCAGAAGCGAGGATCATCTCACGCACGGCTTTGATACGATCGCCCTCGAAGAACATGTGCTCAGTGCGGCAGAGGCCGATACCTTGAGCGCCGAAGTGGCGAGCCTGCTTGGCATCGCGGGGAGAATCGGCGTTGGTGCGTACGAGTGTCTTGGTGTACTTGGCAGCGAGATCCATGATTGCGCCGAAGTCGCCATCGAGTTCGGGATCAGCAGTCTCTACCTTGCCTTCGTATACATCACCAGTGGAGCCATTGAGAGAGATCCAGTCACCCTCGTGGAATACCTTACCGGACATGGTGACAGTCTTTTCCTTATAATCAACGAGGATATCGCCGGCACCTGATACGCAGCACTTACCCATGCCACGAGCCACAACGGCAGCGTGTGAAGTCATACCGCCACGCATGGTGAGGATACCTTGAGCCACAGCCATACCGCGGAGGTCTTCGGGAGAAGTCTCGATACGAACCAACACGACTTTTTCTTTCTTTTCAGCCCATGCCTCAGCCTCATCAGCCTGGAAGACGATGCGACCGGTAGCAGCACCGGGAGATGCGGGAAGACCCTTAGCCACAACTACAGCCTTCTTCAAGCCATTCTTGTCAAAGACGGGGTGGAGGAGCTCATCGAGCTTCTGGGGCTCCATGCGCTTGAGAGCAGTCTTTTCGTCGATCATACCCTCACGGAGAAGTTCCATAGCGATGCGTACCATAGCGGCACCGGTGCGCTTACCATTACGAGTCTGGAGCATCCAGAGCTTACCATCCTGGATAGTGAACTCCATATCCTGCATATCGCGGTAGTGCTCTTCGAGCTTGTGAGCTGTAGCGATGAGCTCGGCTGCCAACTCAGGCATAGACTCTTCGAGTGAAGGATATTTCGAGCAGCGTTCCTCCTCGCTGATGCCCTGGAGAGCAGCCCAGCGACGTGAACCCTCGGTTGTGATCTGTTGGGGAGTGCGGATACCGGCTACTACGTCTTCACCCTGTGCGTTGATAAGATACTCACCGTTGAAGATGTTTTCACCTGTAGCAGCGTCGCGGCTGAAAGCCACACCGGTAGCAGAGTTATTACCCATGTTACCATAAACCATAGCCTGCACGTTAACGGCAGTACCCCATTCTTCGGGGATCTGGTTCATGCGACGATAGATGATGGCGCGTTCGTTCATCCAGCTGTCGAAAACGGCGCAGATACCACCCCAGAGCTGTTCCCAAGCTGATTCGGGGAAGTCCTTGCCGGTATAATCCTTAACGGCCTTCTTAAAGCGCACCACGAGTTCTTTAAGATCCTCGACTTCGAGTTCATTGTCGAACTTCACGCCCTTCTCCTCCTTGACTTCATCCATGATAGCCTCGAAGGGGTCGATGTCGGTCTTGCTCTTAGGCTTCATGCCAAGCACGACGTCACCATACATCTGTACGAAACGACGGTAGCTATCCCAAGCGAAACGGGGGTTGCCGCTCTTCTCAGCCATAGTCTCAACAGTGGCATTGTTCATACCAAGGTTGAGCACTGTGTCCATCATACCGGGCATCGATGCGCGAGCACCGGAACGAACCGATACGAGGAGGGGATTGGAGGGATCGTCAAATTTCTTGCCTGTCAGATCCTCTACATGCTTGATAGCCTTCTCGACATCTGCCTTGATGTCGGCTACTACTGCATCACGACCCGACTGGGTATATTCTGTACATACTTCTGTAGTGATGGTGAATCCCGGGGGTACGGGCATTCCAAGAAGATTCATCTCAGCGAGGTTGGCACCCTTGCCACCAAGCAGATTTCTCATTTCAGCTGTACCTTCAGCCTTTCCTGCGCCAAAGGTATAAATCTTTTTTGCCATATAAAATTTTATATTTCGATTAAAAAATGATCATTTCGGGTTTAAAATGGTATAGAAGACTCTGATAGAAGACTCAAAGTGAGCTCTACTTTATGCTATCGATAATAACGTAAAAAAAATCCCCCAACCGATACGAAAAAACCGAATAGCAAAAATTCTTCGAAAATTGTAACTGCAAATTTAATAAAAGATTGCTTAAAATCATTAATTTTGCAGAAGAATTTAATATGAACATGAATTTTTTTTGCTTGACACCATTTATTGCAGTAATATTGCAACTGTAAAAAATGATGATTTAAGATTCTTGAGCATCATTAACGTGCTTGAGCAGAATAAATTATAGTATTAGTAATATGGCAAGAAAGAAGAATCTTCCTGCATTGAGTTCGATCAGCATCGAGAGTGTAGCCGCCGAGGGTAAATCGTTGGCGCGCCTCAAGATGCGACCGGATGATGAGACTCCTATCGTTACTTTCATACCCTTCGGGGCTCCGGGCGACGTGGTGGATATTCAAGTGGATCGAAGAAAGCATAGTTTCGCGGAGGCTCACATCACTCGCATCGTGGAGCCATCGCCACATCGCATTGAGGCTCGCTGCCCTCACTTCACGATTTGCGGCGGTTGCAAATGGCAGCATCTTCCCTACGAATATCAGCTGCAGTGGAAGCAACAGCATGTCTATGATGCCTTGACACGCATCGGCAAGGTGGAGATCCCGGAGATCTCTCCCATCTTGGGTTCCGCCGAAATTTGGGAATATCGTAATAAGATGGAATACACCTTCTCCAACAAGAAATGGCGCACTTGGGAGGAGGTGAAGTCGGGCGCCGAGTTTACCGACTCGAGCGATGCTTTAGGCTTTCATATCCCCGGTTCTTTCGACAAGGTGCTCCATATTGACACCTGCCTCTTGCAGTGCGACTTAGGTAACAAGATCCGCAATTTCATCTACAACTTCGCCGAAGAGCATCACCTCTCCTTTTATAATATAAAGTCGAACGAGGGGCTGTTGCGCACGCTGATGATCCGCACCGCCTCTACGGGCGATGTGATGGTGTGTATAGTCTTCGGTGAGGATGATCCCCAAGCTGTAAAGATGGTGATGGATGCCATACATGGCGAATTCCCGGATCTGCGATCACTCCTATATATAATAAACCTGAAGGTCAACGACTCGTTTGCCGACCAAGAGGTCTATGTATATAGCGGCGACGAATATATCGAAGAGGAGATGGAGGGTCTGAAATTCCGTGTCAATGCGAAATCCTTCTACCAGACCAATTCGCGTCAGGCCTACGAGTTATATAAGGTGGCCAGAGGGTTTGCCGGGCTCGACCACAAAATGGATGGGGGAGTGCTCCCCTTGGTCTACGACCTCTATACCGGCACCGGGACGATAGCCAACTTCGTGGCGCGGAATGCACGCCAAGTCATCGGCATCGAGTATGTGGAAGAGGCGATAGCGGATGCCCGCGTCAATTCGGCAGTGAATGGCATCGACAATACCCTCTTCTATGCCGGCGATATGAAGAATGTGCTGACCGACGAATTTGTGGCGCGCCATGGCAGGCCCGATGTGATGATTATCGACCCGCCGCGCGCCGGGATGCATGAAGATGTGGTGAATGTGATCTTGAATGCAGAGCCCGAAGTGCTGGTATATGTGAGCTGCAACCCTGCCACACAGGCTCGCGACTTGGCGCTCTTGGACGCTAAATATCTTATCACAGACATACAGCCCGTCGACATGTTCCCCCACACCCACCATGTGGAGAATGTCGTAAGACTCGTGAAGAGATAAAGACCCCGCGCTCTTATATCTCCGGCAGGCATATATAAATTACCCTGAAAACCCTAACATCATAAAAATATAAGTTACAAAATTATGTTTCAAGCTGAAGAACTTCAAAATGTAGATGTAAAGCAAGTGGCTGAGCAGGCTACTTCCAACTGGGAACATCTCAAAGGGATGGGTCTCGATGAACTGATCTCGACGGTGAGCAGCTCGGTGGTGAGTTTCTCGCTGCGACTTCTATTGGCGATAGCCCTCTTTTACATCGGCAAATTCCTGATCAGCCGTCTCTACAAGACAGTCTATAAGGTGATGACACGCAGGAAGATGGATGCCTCGCTCACCACCTTCGTGCTCTCGCTGATCAAATTCTCCCTCTACTTCATATTGCTGATAATAGTGATCGGCATCTTGGGTGTCGAGACCAGCAGTTTCATAGCGATCTTCGCCTCTGCCGGTGTCGCTGTCGGTATGGCACTGAGCGGCACGCTCCAGAACTTCGCCGGCGGAGTCTTGATACTCCTGCTCAAGCCCTATAAAGTGGGTGACTTCATCGAAGCGCAAGGTTATAGCGGCACAGTGAAATCGATCCAGCTCTTCAACACCATCATCAATACCGTCGACAATAAGGCGATCATCCTCCCCAATGGCGGTATGTCGACTTCGTCAATCAATAACTACTCGCTCGAAGACTATCGTCGTGTCGACCTCTCACTCAGCCTCGCTTACGGCACGGATGTGCAAGCCGCCAAAGATGCTATCCTCGAGATCGTCAACTCCGATCCTCGCGCTGTAAGACAATATATTGAAGATGATATGAAATATCGCGCCAAAGAGGCGGAAGCTGCTAAGTCTGATAAAGAGGGGGAGGCTGAAAAGCATGGTGCGCTCTATCGCGCACTTCATCGCAAATCCAAGCAGATAGTCAATGCCGACACCGATCTGCCGGTTGCTGTCATCACGAAAGCCGACTGCTCTCCATTCGTAGGACTCGTAGAACTGGGCGACAGCGCCATCGTTTTCACTGTCAGAATATGGACTCACTCATCCAACTACTGGCCCCTCTTCTTCGAGATGAACGAACGATTCTATACCGAACTCCCCGAAAAGGGCTTCTCATTCCCGTTCCCGCAGTTGGATGTCAATCTTACTTCGCAGAAATAATTGTTTCACAAACCATCTAATCCATTTATTATGAAGAAATTGCAATTTATTCTCATGGCGTTGGTCACCATAGTGCTGCCGACCATATTGGTGGCTTGTGGCGACGATGATGACAATGATCTCCCTGACAATAGCGGAGCTGTGCCGGTGAAGGCTCAAGCCACATTCAAGATGCAGCCGAATCAGGAGATGAACGACATGCTGCAGATGACTGTTACCTATCTCAGGAACGGTGCATACACCACGCAGATCTTACACAACACGATGAATCTCATCTATGTGGAGAATCAGATTCCTGCCACATTTGCCGTCAGAGTGGATTGTCAACTCAAAGATGGGGTAGAGCTGACCAAAGAATCTTACAACTTTATGCTCAGCGTCACCACTCTGAATTACCATCTCTATGACAAGAATGGTAAAGCAATCGACAAATATACTCACGAGACTCCGATGGCTGAAGAGGGTATGACACTCACCAAAGATGAATTGGCAGAGAAGGGAAGTTTCACCATCTATTCCAATGCCTACGAAGTCCTTGGCGATGGCTCCTACAATATCCTCCAAGACTATGAATAATAACTTTGAGTATCGATAAAAAAAGGGTGTGGCAAAAATTGCCATACCCTTTTTTATATCGTCGTAATTATAAAGCAATTATAATTACGTTCTTAATCTTCTTCTGTAAGTCTGAAATTGTCGGCATCAGCCCATGCCGGGAACTTGGTGCGGAATTTCTCCAAGTTCTCTCTATTGAGGGTGGCATAGATAAGTCCCTGCTCATCGACTCTTACGGAGATATCCTTACCTTTGAAATCATAGACAGCTGAAGAGCCGTCATACTCAAATCCGGTATAGTCGACACCGCGGCAATCGACACCACAAACGTATGCCAGATTCTCGATGGCTCGAGCCGGCAGGAGCGTGTTCCATGCACCAACCCTCACCTTGGGCCAGTTGGCCACCGCTATCAGAGCATCATACTCATTATTGACATTGCGGCACCACACCGGGAAACGTATGTCATAACAAACGATCATCGCCAGATTCCAGCCGCGGAAACGTATCTTCAGCCGGTCATAGCCACGCGAGAACACCTTATTCTCGCCTGCCATGGTGAAGAGATGGCGCTTATCCTCGAAGGTTTCCTCGCCCGAGGGCTCGATGAAGAAGGCACGGTTATAGAGCGAGCCGCCGGTGTCGGCGATGAAAGAGCCGGCGATAGCCATGCCATAACGAGCCGACAGCTCCTTGATGCGGTCGATGGTAGCACCGGTGTTGCGTTCCGCCATGACTCTCACCTCCTCTTTATCGAGTCCCGAAGGGAACCCGGTGGAGAAAGTTTCGGGGAGGATGAGCAGGTCGGTTTGGGGATGCACCAACTTGATATGTTGCTCCAAAGCGGCGAGGTTTGCCTCCTTATCGCCCCATGTGATCTGCATGGGCATAAGGCATACTTTGAGATCGTTGGATGTCATAACTTAAACTAATACTTAAACAATTCGGGAAACTTGGCGATATCGCCGAGTGCGGCATAATAATTTTTGATAAAAGCCATATCGGCGTCGACATCGCCGGTGGGGCGGTATTCATCGCGGATGATGATGCGCTTATGCTTATAGTCGAGGATGCCGAGCTGAATAGGGACATTGGCGCCATGAGCGATGTAGATGAAGCCGGTGTGCCACCGGCTGCTGGCGCTGCGCGTACCCTCCGGAGTAACAGCTATGTTCATATAGTCGACTTCGTCAAACTTCCGTATGACGCTATCGGTAAGAGAGATGTCTGACTTCTTGCTGCGGCTCACCGGTATGCCACCGAGCGAGCGCATTATAATATTGAAAGGGAAGAAAAACCAAAAATCCTTAATCAGAAAATTGGCTTCCCTTCCCAATGATTTATAAGCCGAGAGACCGAGAAAAAAATCTTGGTTTGACGTGTGAGGGGCTACGCAGATGACACACTTATCGCGTCGAGGAGCTTTGATCTCCACGCTCCAGCCAAAAAAATTAAGCATACGCCCCCACACATTCATGATCTCGCGGATATATATTATTCGTTGGCGTACTGTTTGTTGCGTTCCTTCTCGTCAGCGGGAATAGCGCTGTTGAAGAGCTTGAGGGCTTGATTGGTTTCCTCAGAGAGTTCGGTATTGATCTTATCGAACAGGGCCTTGAAGAAAGCACGTTTAGCCTTCGAATACTCAGCGGGATCGGCGAAAGAACGGGGACCGCGGTCGAAAGTGATATTGGCATTATTTCTTGCCTTGCCGAGGGCTCCAAGCATCACGGTGAGAGCCTCTTGGAGTTTTTCCCGGTCTGCATTGCCATAGCAAGAGGCAGCGATGATCTCATTTACAACTGCTGAGCCGAGTTGATCGACATACTTCTTAAAATCCTTTTTACTTGCCATAATTTGTTGTTTATATGATGATTTAACAATATCGAGAGTGTAGATCGCTACTCCCCAAAGAGTAGCAATTACCTTTCAAAATGTAAATATAGTCATTTTTTCAACACCACCCAAATTATCATGAAAAATAAAAATTTTATATGGATGAATGTAAAAAAGATAGCCGTATGTAGTGATTGCAGATATTTTTTTGTAAATTTACAATTCGTAACAACATCATAGAACATTGAATATAAAGTATCAACATAATCAGAAGATGCTCATCCGGCTTGGCGATCGCTTGGCGGTGATGCTCATTATATTATTTACGCTGACGTTGGCGTCGTGTCATAGCTCTAAGAAGGTTGCTCCTTCGGGGGGTGGGAAGCCGACTTCGGGCGATGTGATTATTCCTCATGGTGACAAGCGAGGGGAGAAGGTAGTCAAAGAGGCTTACACCTGGATCGGGACGCCATATAAATATGGTGGCGACAAGCGGGGAGAGGGTACAGACTGCTCGGGAATGGTGATGCGCGTCTACGAGAAGGCTGCCGATATCAAATTGCCGCGAAGTTCGAGAGATCAAGCCGACTTCTGCGAGACGGTAAAGTCAAAAGATGTAAAGAAAGGGGACCTGGTCTTCTTCGCCACCGGCAAGGATCCCAACCGCGTGTCGCATGTCGGCATAGTTGTAGATGACGACAGCTTTATACATGCCTCGTCGTCTAAGGGGGTAGTGGTGTCGCATCTCAGCAGCGACTACTATCGTCGCAGATTTATAAAATTCGGCAGAGTGCCGAAAGAATAATGCATCTTTGTAGCGTTATAAAAGAATGATCCGTATGTAACGAGCGATTTACAATGCAATAACTATTCGAAAATAGATATAGAACCAAATTCTAATACAAGAAGATATGAAGTTGAAGACGATCAAAGAACAAGCCCGGGCATTATGGATGGATATAATGTCATTTTTCAATGTCAAGAATGACTTGGTGTCGCAGCAGAGCATCGAAGAGACAATCCGCTCGAGTGTATCGTTCAAGGGGAGTATGCTCTTGACGCTGATATTTGCAATCTTCATAGCCTCTCTCGGGCTTAATACGAACAGCATACCGGTGATCATCGGAGCGATGTTGATATCGCCGCTGATGGGGCCGATCATCGGCATGGGTCTTGGCATCGCCATCGAGGACATAGTACTCGTGAAGCGAGGGCTTAAGAACATCTCAGCGGCAGTGTTGGGTTCGATCTTGGCATCGGCATTCTACTTCCTGATCTCGCCGCAATATGAGGGTGCAAGCCAGTTGCTGGCACGTACCTCACCCTCGATCTATGATGTCTTTGTGGCTCTCTTCGGCGGCGCTGCCGGTATCCTGAGTATAGCCTCCAAGGATAAGGGACAGGTGATGCCCGGCGTGGCCATAGCCACCTCACTGATGCCACCACTCTGCACAGCAGGTTATGGACTCGCCACTCTCCAATGGCACTTCTTCTTCGGTGCACTCTACCTCTTCCTCACCAACATGATCTTCATCTTCTTCGCCACCTGGATTGGAGTGAAATTGATGGGATTCAAGAACTTCCAATATCAGAACGAAAAGAGAGCCCAAAAGATGAGGGTTGTGGCATTTAGCATAGTTACAGCCACCATCCTGATAAGCGTCTATCTTACCATCAATATGATCAAGACCAATGTATTTCTCGACAAGGCAGACAAGTTCGTGAAGCGAGAGATGGTGTTCCCCAATACGCAAGTGCTGAGCCACAGTCAGCGTGTGGAGAATGGCAAGCGTATCATCGACGTGACACTAATAGGCGACCCATTGGCTAAAGACTCCCTCCAACTCGCCATGCTCAAGAAATTGGACTCCGTCGGCTTGGGTGGAACTATCCTCAACATAAAGCAGGGATTCTCCTCAGCGCGTAATGATCTGAAGACGATCGACAACTCCGACCAGTTCTATCGCCTGATGCAATCGGAGATCGAAGCACGACAAAACACTATAGACTCTCTGCGACGCACACTGAAGAGTAACGCTGAGATGTGGGACGAGAGTGTGCATGTGGCTCCGGAAGTCAAGGTATTATTCCCCGAAATCAAAGATATAGCGATGACCACGATGGTGGCGGCACGCACGGATTCGGCAGTGGCAGACACGCTCAATATGATATTCGTGAATGCACCGCGAGGTTTTGCCGCTACCAACCGACAGAAGCTCATCAACTACATACAGGTAAGGACCAAGAAGAAAGATATCCACCTCACGGTGAATCCTACGGACTTCCCCTGGCCCACAGACACAGAAAAGAAGTAGAACGGTGCAAATTGAGGGAGGTTTTAATAATATCCGAGGGTTGCAGGCGTTATTAAAGTATGTATAAGAAGATAATAATATTCGCTATAGGTCTGCTCTGCAGTATATCATTACAGGCAGCAACCGTCTCATTTTCGGGCAGTTCGAAAGAAGTGATCGAGATTACCCCCGACCGCAAGACCGGTTTGGACAAGGTGTATGTGGCATACGACATGTCGCAAATATCCGAGATGCAAATATCGGGAATAGGGAGCAGCATGAAGCTCTACCGCTATAGCAGCCTCGGCGGAGGATATGCCGAAGATGTGGCATATACACGCGATGGCAACACTGCCATAGTCACCAAGCCGGAAGGCGACATGGGGTATATCATCGAAGAAGATAGCGGATCTACCTATATCTGGGTGGTGAACTACCTTCCCCACAAGATGCAGATCAACGCCGTGAGGGCTGACGAAATGCAGGAATGTACCGACACTCGTATCAGCATTGATGGCGCATGTGATGCTATCCGCTATTATACGATCGATGGGCGCCCGGAGGTGTTGAGCCGCGAAGTAAACATCGACTACTACAACTTGGAATGGAGCGAAGAGGATAGCAACTACACGCAAGTGAAGGCGCGTAAGACAGTCGACGAAATCTCGGGAGTGGTGGTGCTCTCGCCGCCGCTATATTGCAACTCTGTGGTGACAATCTCGGGCGACCGTTTCTTGGAGCAGTGGGGCATGGGAGTAAGTATCGACAGCCCACTGATCTATGCCAACGGCCTTGATGTGCATACATCAGCCGAGCAGACCAACCTGCCTGACGACAGCGATTCGGATGCTGATTCCTCCAATATGCTCAGCACCACTACAGAGGGGATGGGCGGTTCGGCACCTGCCGATATCAGTTTCAAGGCATTTACCACAGATGCTGTAATCCACAACGAATGGCAGATAGCCTCGGATGCCGAATTTGAGTATATCACCTATCGCTTCAACCAGCAAGACCTCGACTATACCTTCACCGAGCAGGGCACATATTACGTTCGATTCGTGGGTAGCAACTCCGATGGATCGTGCGAAACGGTGGGGGAGACCTATACCGTAGGGATCGGGGAGTCAGAACTGCTGATACCCAATGCCTTCACGCCCGACGGAGATGGCATCAACGATGTCTGGAAAGTGGCTTACCGATCGCTTATCGAATTTCATTGCACCATCTTCGATCGCTATGGTGCCAGCATCATATCATTCGACGATCCCACCCAAGGATGGGATGGCAAACGTGGCGGCAAAGTCGTAAAACCGGGTGTATACTTCTATGTCATCGAAGCTATAGGGTCCGACGGCAAGAAATATAAGAAAGCCGGCGATATCAACATCATCAAGGCGAAACGATATGGCGAATCGACCGGTGGCGGCGCTGCGGAGTAGTCTGATTCGACCTGCAATTATGAAATATGAAGAGAATTTTGTAATTTTGCAGAATATATCTACAAGCGACTGAAATTCCCGTTATGTCGCCTCCTAACGAACTCAACATCATCTGAGATGAAAAGACTCAACATCATTTTGATATTAACAGGCCTCCTGCTCATTGCGCCATTTACCATGGATGGCGCTGCCACCGGCTATGAGATAATCGAACTTCTCGGCAATAAATACTATGTATATACCGCCAAGAAGGGTGACAGTATGTTTGGTATCGCCCGAGCCAATGGCTGGGATGAGGCTGAATTACAGCGTCTTAACCCTACGGTGCCTTCACCTATTAAGAAGGGTACAAAGATATACTATCCGGTGGATGGTGTGACAGCTGTTCAGGCTCCGGCAGAAGAGAATAAAGAGGAGGATAAGATGCTCAGTGATCTTCGCCATGAAGTGAAACGTGGAGAGACCATCTACAGTATCTCACGCCTATATGAAGTCCCTGTCGAGACTATCTACAAGCTCAATCCGAAGAGCCGCGACGGCATCAAGGCGGGAGAGATACTCCTGCTCCGTCAGGCTCAACAGAAGAGCGAAGCCGTGGCTGAGAATGGCGAACATTTCTATACCATCAAGAGCGGAGATACGCTCTATCGGGTGGCGGAAGAGAATGGCGTGAGTATAGCTGCCATCTTGCAGTGCAACCCCGGCATCTCGGAGAAAAACTTCAAATATGACACCGTAATCAAGATACCGGCTCGCGGCACAGGCATCGAGATCGTTAAGACCGAGGTGGAAGCTACCCAACTCAATTCATTTACCACCCACTGTGTGGCTGAAGGTGAAACCTGGAACTCCATCGCTCGCAAAGAGGGTGTCGATGTCGAACTGCTCAAGCAAGCCAACTCCCACGTCGACAAACTGAAGAAAAAGCAAATCCTCATCATCCCCAAAGTCGAAACTGTCACCCTGAGTCAGACCACAGAGAGTGAAGACCCGAGAGAACTCACCAAAGAGGGTATCAGAGATATCTATGAGGATGTTCATAATGTGATCGATGCCAAGCCCGAAGAGGTGGTGATCAAGATGGCTATTCTTGCCGACCAGCCTGCTTCCAACAAGGATCTGGAGTTCATCAGAGGATTCATCACCGGTATCGACGAACTCAAATTCAAGCCATATAAGATTAATTTTAAAGTGATCGATGGCAGCAAATCGCAAGAAGTGGTCGAATCTCAGCTCAACGAGTTTGCTCCCCTCATGGTGTTCATCACCCACGACAAAGAGGTGCCGGAATATATCTCGAAATATGCTTCGGATCATAAGACATTGGTGGTCAATACATTCGATGTAAAGAGCGAAGAATATACCACCAACCCCTACTTCATACAATTCCTCACCCCCTCCAACTACTTCAACCAGAGCATAGCCAACAACGTATATCAGAAATATAGCTCATATCGACTCATACTGATCGGGGAAGAGGATGATAAAGACCAGTTGGCACAAGAGCTCAAAGAGATATGGCCGATATCTAAGGTGTCGAGTTACGCCACACTGACCGCCGATGCCTTCAACTCGAGCGATAGCGACAAATGCATCTTCTATAGCTATTCGACCAAGAAAGCGGAAGTAAAAAAGACGCTCGAGGAGGTGATATCCATAAGACAAGAGGCGCCACTTGCCGACTATGTCGTGTTGGGACGTCCTAACTGGGTGGTATTTGACACAGCACTTAAAGAAAGTCTGCACCGAGCCAACACCATCATCCCCTCCCGCTTCTATATAGATGACAAATCGGGGAGTGCCGAGCAATTCCAATCTTCATTCAAGGAGATCTTCAATCGGACACCTATCAAATCGCATCCTCTCTATGCCGGTGTCGGCTATGATGTGGCTACCTATTTCATCCCCGCCATGGCAGGTGCGATGGGGGATATCAATGCCATATCGCCATCTTGTAGCACCCTTCAGAGCGAAATCGACCTGAAGCGCGTCAGCAACTGGGGTGGCTTCATCAATCCCCCTGTTTACCTCGTACACTTCACCACTTTCGGCACTATCGACAAAATCGTAATCGAATAGAGGAGGGATGTTTCCCGTGTATTAGATCGCGTTCCTTAAATTTTTTTTGGGAAAATACACTATCAAAAACGTGAAAGAATGATTAGTAACAACAAAATAAAGAGAGGGATGGGACTGATGCTCCTATCCCTTTTTATGCTTATAGGACTTGGCAGCATGCAAGCCCAGACACACTACACCTCGAGGATTTTCGTCGGAGCACATGGCGGCGTAGATCTCTCGAGAGTCATGTTTACGCCAAGCATACGCCAGGGATTCAACCTTGGAGGTAATGCCGGTCTCAACTTCCGCTATATAGAAGAGAATCACTTCGGATTTATCGTCGAGCTCAACTGGGAGCAGCGTGGATGGCAAGACAGTTTCGAAGAGTTGCCATATAGCTACAAGCGAACGGCCAATTTCATACAGATACCCTTCTTGGCACACATCTACTTCGGCCGTCGGGGTAAATTTTTCTTCAATGCCGGACCCTCGGTAAGTTTTATGATTGGTGAGTCTACATCGACCAACTTTGATCCTGCCACAATATCGAGCAATCCCGACTTCAACAATCGCAATATACAGCACTACTTTCAGGATGTCCACCAGAAAGTGGACTATGGCATCTCCGCCGGACTTGGTGGCGAGTTCGGCATCACGCCACGCCACTCCCTATATTTGGAAGCTCGTGTATATTATGGTTTGGGCAATCTGTTGAAATCAGGCCGCACCGAACCGATCAGAGGTTCCAACTCCCTAACTATCTCAGCAAGCATCGGCTATTGGTTCAGAGCAAAATAGATAAGGACTCAATCTTTGAGTATCTTTTTAGCCGAAGATGATGTTGCGGTCGATTAGGTTGTTGGCTATCGCATATAGCGTTAAGCCTGCCAAGGAGTGGATTTGAAGCTTGCGTGCTATGTTGCGTCGGTGAGTTATCACCGTATTGACCGAAATATTCAACTTATCGGCTATCACCTTATTGATCATACCCTGCACCAAGCAAACTATAATTTCCTTCTCACGTTCCGTGATTGTCTCATTGCTCTCAGCACCATTCAAGATTTTGTAGATGCGCGACGAGGTGTCGTTGCTCTTCACCTTCTTCTCAAGCAGGCGTATCGCCGGCACAAAAATCATCTCCTCGACGTTGCTGTGATTGCAGAGCCACTCCTCGATGTTGTATATGTCGAAAAGGGTAGTGGTGAGCTGATTGTTCGACAAGTCGTCGTGTGGCAAGTATTTGATGATAATGTTTTTCAACTCCTGCAACTTGGCAGTGGTGTCACTATGATACTTGGCAAACATTTCCACATTATAATTAGACTTCGGCTCGCCTGCCATCAGCGCCTCTACGTATGGGAAGAGGGTCTTCTCTTCATAGCGCATGTGAAGATGGATGTCGCGTGAATACTCATCATACAGCCGCAAGATAAGTGTAGTAAGATCTCCACCCGGCAGAAGAGCATCTTCCAACTTCTTGCGTATTCCCGGCAACTGAAAATCCAAGAAATAACGGTGAGATGCACGAAGATATGCCAACAAGGTCTTGGCACATATCCTATCGTCATTACCTTTGGGTGCATAGCCATTGATGATATAATTCACCACAGCCAAGAAGGTGTAACAATCCACGTCCTGCTCACGACACACCTCCTCTACTGTCTTATCGCCAAAACCAAGCCTGATGCCGAAGGCGTTAAGACCCTGCAACATACTGTAATTATCGCTGATGATATCAATCATCTTATCATCAGACTCATAGAGCTTCAATCTTTTCATCTCTTATCATTTTGTGTTAGTCTGAGAGTGCGCCAAAAATTTAGAGCGCGCTCTAAATACCCCGGTCTTAAAATCTGACGTGAAGATACTACAAATCAGTGATATAAGCAATACCTAATAGTAAGTATTACAATCAAATTTTTCACGCCACCTTACCTTTAAATGATGATATATCTAATAAAAAGTGGGTATGTCGATGTGTTTCTACAATAAAATATGACGAATTTTGCGTATTGTCGTTGTCTGGATTTGACCCTAATTTTGCAGTCGAATTAAGACAGAATCATGAATCATCCAAACAATTTTCTCAAACTCTCAATAATCGCAATAATACTCTCTCTCCCACTCTCACTTCAAGCTCAAGATAGTGTAAAGCCGGTAGAAACAGCGGATGCTGCCAATGACAGCGTCTCGCTACGACCATCGTTTAGCGTGGATTTCACCGGCGAAATACAGAGTGATTTCAAGCGTGTGAAGTTCGCATCACTCCTTGAGTTGGGTGCATGCATTCCCCTCTCTCGCAATGTGTCGATCGAACTCTCTTCGGTGAGTTTTGCCACCACACGCGAGGCTCCACTGATCGAGGACCTCCAGGTATTCTCCAATTTGGATGCCGACAATCTTCCCTTCACACTCTCCGTGGCAGGAGTATTGTGGAATTTCCATGATTATCATACCCTCTTCGCCGGACTTCGTCGAGTCGATGAGGATTATTTCTGCAGCGATGTGTTGTCGCTATTCACCAATAGTAGCTGTGGCGGTTTTCCGACCATAACAGCCAATTACGACATAGCCTCCTATCCGGTAGCCGGACTCGGTATCCACTATATGTATGATCGCGATGCATATACGATACAAGCATCGGTGTATAATGGCCGTGGCTACAATAAGTTTACCGGCCGAGAGAATATGTTCCGCTTCTGCCCCGAAGATGATGGCATCTTCGCCCTCCTACAGGGAGAATACCGATATAAAGGAAGTAGCTATTTCTTGGGAGGGAGTCTCCATTATGGCGACCTCTATAGCACAGCTTCACGCCGAGTGCGTCCTGTAGTGTGGGCATACGCCGAGCAAGCAGTCACCGATGCCCTCTCCTTGGTAGCAGCCTATTCCCATGCTTTCAGCAGCGACAATGTATGCCGCAACTTCTGCGGCATCGGTGGCAAATATGCCTTCAAGAGGGTAGACCTCGGCCTCTTCTCCGACTATACCCGTATCGAGGGTGTCGACGAGTGGGCAACCGAAATAACTTGCAATATTCAGTGTACTAAACATATATCCCTACAACCGGCTATCCATGTCATCACCACCGGCGGAAAGACCAACTGTGTCGGATTAATGCGCATGGCTTTCAGCCTCTGATGGATGGATCATAATAATCAGGTATTGTGTATGAAACTTTCAGATCTTAAGAATGGCGACAAGGCTTATATCGCCGATATAGAAGCCTCTCCGCTACGCGAAACAAGGATGAAAGACCTCGGTTTTCTGAACGGAGAACCGGTAGAGCGTCATTATGCCTCACCTCTCGGCAGTCCGATAGTCTACCGCATCATGGGTCAGCAGGTGTCGTTGCGTCGCAGCGAAGCGGAGTGTATAGGTGTGACTCGGGAGAAGGAGACATCTATTAGCAAGCCGAGCGCTGAGGAATCGACTACCACCATCCATCACGACTATAAACTTGCCGAGGCCGGCGATTGCGATACACAGTGCCACAGTTGTGTCAATGCCACCTGCCCCTCTTGCAATAATAAGGGAAAAGGGAAAAGTCGCGAAAATGAGATCACCATAGCCTTGGTGGGTAATCCCAACTGTGGTAAAACAGCCTTCTTCAACTCCATCTCGGGAGGCCACGAACGCACGGGCAATTATGCCGGTGTCACCGTGTCGAGTGCCGTAGGGCATCTCACCATCGACGATAAGAATGTGAAACTTGTCGACCTCCCGGGCACTTATTCCCTTCACTCGCTGAGCCCTGACGAGGCCTTTGTGATGCATGAACTCGCCAAGGGGAAGGTGGATGTCATCGTCAATGTGATCGATGTCGGCAATCTTGACCGCAACTTTCTGCTTACCCTCCAGCTCTTGCAGATCCGCAAACCGATGGTATGCGTGCTCAATATGTATGATGAGTTCACAGCCAATGGTGGCACTCTCGACGTGGATCAGTTGCAACGTCGTCTCGGTGTGCCTTGCATCAAGACCGTGGCTCGCACCGGCGAGGGTGTCAAAGATGCTATCCGACGAGGTGTGGAGGTAGCACAATCTTCTGACGAATCGGTCCTAAATCATAGAATCACTGTAGATGCCGGCGTAGATGCTCGCCATGAGAAGGTGAATGAAATTCTCAGCGGCATCTATACGCGCAAGTCGGAGGGGGAACATAAGCGCACTCGCCTTATCGACAGATTTACATCTCATGGTCCTTTGGCATATATTATCTTTGCCTTGGTGATGGTGTGTGTCTTCTACCTCACCTTTGAACTTGGTAATTATCCTATGGAATGGATAGAGTCGGGGATGGGTTGGCTCGGCGATTTCATCGGGTCGGTGCTGCCTGACGGCATCTTACGAGATATGATAGTCGATGGCATCATCGGGGGTGTTGGGAGCGTTATCGTCTTCCTGCCCAACATATTGATACTCTATCTATGCATCTCACTGCTTGAAGATTCGGGATATTTGGCACGCGCCGCGATGCTTGCCGACCCCCTCTTCGAACGAATCGGACTGCATGGCAAGTCGTTTATTCCGATGCTGATGGGATTCGGATGTAACGTGCCGGCAGTGATGGCTACACGCACCATCACCAATCGCAAGACACGCCTTATCACCATGCTCTCCGTTCCCTTCATGTCATGCTCGGCACGTCTCCCGATATATATCGTGTTCTGCGGTGCATTCTTCCCCGATCATGCCGCCTTGGTTATGACACTACTTTATTTCGGAGGCATAGCGCTATCGCTTCTCTTCTCGTGGGTGCTCAATCTCTTATATCACAAGGGATCGGCTGATAACTTCGTGATGGAGATTCCACCCTATCGAGCCCCATTGGCGATGTCGGTGGTGCGCAATACCTGGGATAAGGGTTTGCAATATCTCAAGAAGATGGGAGGCGTGATCCTCGTGGCGAGTGTCGTGATATGGATGCTGGGATATTTCCCTCGCGGCGGCGAAGAACTCACCACAGCTCAGCAGCAGGAGCAGTCATACCTCGGCAAGATCGGCCATGCCATCGATCCGGTGTTCTCACCGATGGATTTCGACTGGCGTATGGATGTAGGCATCCTTGCCGGAGTTGGCGCCAAGGAGTTGATGGTCAGCACTATGGGCATACTCTATGAGTGCCCTGAGGAGGATGCTGAAGTGGAGTCGGCAGATGATGCACGCGGCACACGTCTTTCGGCAGTCTTGTCAGAGACTTACAGTCCCTCCTCTGCGTTAGCTTATATGGTCTTTGCTTTGCTCTATTTCCCTTGCTTTGCTACGATCGTGGCCATTGGGGCAGAGAGCGGCAGACGACGCATGGCTCTCTACACGGCAATTTACACAACTGTCATTGCCTACCTCTTCTCCTGGTTGGTATACATCATAGCTTAAGGATACATCATAGCTTAAGGATTTGAGTCTTAAGTGTTTTTAGGTCAAACATAAAGAGTCGGTCGTAGAGCATATCGCCGATGCCGGTGAAGTATTTGATGGCTTCAGCCACCTGGATTGAAGCCACCATCGCCGGGGCGGCTCCCAGCACACCGGCAGGTTTACATTCAGGTCGTTCGGCACATTGACGGATATCACCGAAGATATCGGTATATCCGAGGTGTCCGGGCGACCATGACATTACCTGTCCCGACATCTCGCGAATTCCTCCGACGCAGTAGGGGATGCTCATCTTCTGACACGACACGGAGGTCATATACTTGGTGGTAGGGTTGTCGCTGCCATCTATCACGAAGTCGAAATCTCCGAAGATCTCGGCGGCACTCTCTTCATCGATGCGTAGAGGAAATTTCTCAACCTTGACATTAGGATTGTTGGCGATCATTCGCTTGGCAAGTATGTCGCATTTCATCTTGCCGAGAGACTCCATATCGAAGAAGATCTGACGATGAAGATTAGAGATATCGACAGTGTCGAAATCGGCAATGCCTACATACCCCACACCTGAGGCTGCCAGTTGCATCGAGCACATTGATCCCAATGCACCGCTACCGACCACAAGCACTCGTGCTTGTTTGAGGCGCTTCATCGCCGTGTCATCCATCCCATGTATCATCATCATCCGATCAAATCGGTGCGATTCGTTCTGTTCATTCATATCGTTCGTTGATAATTTCTTATAGGTGATTTCGTTAGAGCGCGTTCCTTAAATTTTTTGGGCCGTAGAGGTCGTAGCCTTGAGTCGA
>JBJEKI010000029.1:0-63986 GCA_051878555.1 Lepagella sp.
CAATCAACTGCCCGTTCTTTGTTATTCCAAAGCATCGCAGGGTTATTATCTCTAAGATATCATTGCTGATATTTACCGATAATTCAAATGGCTTTGAACTTGGGAATAGGCCATAACTTCCGGCTGAAGCTAACTTCGCAACATTCTTGATAGTTTCGAAATTTGCGGAATCCATAGAATCAAATATCTCGGTGGTTAGCCGCATCCCTTTTTTCCATGTTATCTTGTTAGGCATTGTTTATAGATTTGTGTTGTAATCAAGGTAATTATAGTATATCTCATCAGATAACCTTACGGGTAGAGACTTTGTAGATATATCAAATCTGACCCTTGTCTCGATGCCCATAAAATAATCATTAATGAATTGTTCATATTCTGCTATCTCGTTTATAAATTGGAGAAATGTTTCGCTACATTCATTATCATCCCAATATGAAATATTGAATATGGTTATTGTCTCATCAAATTCCCTACCTAAATAGATTCGATGATCCTCGGATTTCCCTTCTATGTTGCAGTTATACCAAGGATCTTCATCATAAATATGAATTCTTTGATTAAGCGTGTTAATAGTTATGCCCTCTTCCCGTAGAACATATCTTAGCATCGAGGAAATAAAGAATCTATCGCCTCGGATAGTCCTGCATAGAGGTAAAAACTGCATAGTCCTTTTGATAAATCTATTTCCCTTAGAACTATCATCGATAGAATCTGATATTATGTCTGATATAATAGATTCTTCGGAATAGATCTCCTTTATACGATGTATTATACTACTGAGTTCGATTAAAAATCTATCAAATTCGGAGAAAAATTTGCGGGCGTTTTCTTCTTCTATTTGTTGTCGATTAATTTCACATTCGACCTTCTCTTTGTATTCGTTTGCAGGTATACCCTCAAATCTGTCAATAGGATGAAATAACGCTTCGGGTAGAATATCATAGATGCCATTTCGATTAATGGCTATTGTTACATTTTTATCAGATTCAGTAGACAATGATGATATGTCTTCGTAAGCGTTTCTCTTGTGAGATCCGACAACGCAAATTTCTCTTATGCTTTTAGGAATGTAGCACAAGAGTGCCTCCGCTTTCAAATCTTCTGGTAAATTCTTTATCATAAATCAAACTTCGTTTTGTCTTTTGTTAACTCAACAAAGTAAGTTCCATTCTCCGTCGTTACTTTTAGTATATCATAATACGGAATACCTATTTCTACCAACGATAATTCTTGATAGGGAAATTCTTGATCTATGTTCTCAAAAAAAATCTTATGGAATAGTGTTCGGTAACTAAGCTTTTTCAATTCTGGACTCTCGGAAATCAGTGAATCCAATTTAGATTCCGGGATCATTACTTTGAACTCCTTTTCCGGATGATCTGAAATTATCGCTTCGATGAACTTATTGTTCATCAAGTTTATTTCAATTACATTGGAATTGCATAGTTTTTTTAATTCAGTTATGGCTTGTGCTACCGTCATATCCGCCGATAGATTTTCTCCAATTTTTACCGTATTCCATTGCTCATGAGCTGTACAATTCTTTTTCCATGATTTAACCTTATAGATGTTTGTGCTATTGGTCAAGCCTTCATATCTCCACATCTTTCCTTGAAGAGTAGTAAACGGTGTCTCTATATTATCATCGATTCCAAGATGTATAATTTTCATAGCCTCCTGTGCTTGCATCGCACCAACAATTGATGCACTAATCGGAGTAGTAGCCACTCTCCCTTGTGATGTCTGAGTCCGTACTACATCAGCACATCCTGTTCGGAGCATTATTATATTGAACTCGTCTCGAGAAAGTCCACATTCATAGCAGTTGATGCCGGGTGTATATACTTTGACTACCCCTGTTAAATTTTCGATACTGCCATCTATCCAAGTCTTCCCCGCTCTCATCGACATCCGATTAAGCTGATACCGGGCTAAGCGACTATCCAAACATCCGATTACAATATCCACTGACTTGTATAATGCAAGACCGACTTCTGAAAATAAATTTCCTACGATTGGTGTTACTTTAATTTGTGGATTTATTTCCATAGCTCTCTCTGCAACGACCTCTGCTTTATATCGATGTTCATACGCATCTTTCTCGCGAAATAATACCGACCTCGTTAAGTTGCTGATATCGATTCTATCAAAATCTACAACAAATATATGTCCAACTCCGAATAATGCCAAGTCTTTGATTACTTCGTTGCCAAGAGCTCCGGCTCCAGCCACAAGAACACGTGCATTCTTTACACGATCTTTTTTAAACCAGGATAGAAGGGTGAACACACCCTCACCCCATTCGTAATCTCGTTGCTCGCTCATTGTTACAATACAATTCCGATTTTTGCACCGGCAAACATCCTACCTGCGCTCAATTTATATATATCAAAGTCCGTGGTTGTACAATTGACTTTATAGATGCCATATACCCCAATGCGAAGGATTACATTGCCAATCGGTATATTACCACCCAATTCGAGTGATGGCGCAACCAAAAAGCCTGTCTTTTTTATGTCAGCACATCTCTTTTCTCCATCCCATTTAGTAGCTGATAGAGTCGTGTATACAGTGGGCATTAACCCGAATAATCCGTATAGAGATGCATATTGATGGTTGAGTTTGCCTAACTCTATTTGGAGTGGAATGCCGACTTCAAGCATATTTCGTTTTATTCCTTTATCTCCATAGTTGGCAAAACCAAATGTTAATGATACTCCTCCGTTGAAGTATAAGTTTTTACCGATGTTCTGTTTCCAGACACCTTCTATACCTACTTCTTTCGGCGCATAACGATTTGATCCGACCTTCCCCGATATTTGTATCGCATGTTTCACGGGTATTTCCATAGCCTTGGAGATGATAGTTGTATCTCGCATCAGCTCATAATAATCGTATAGATTAATGTTGTCGCGAATGCGATATTTTACAATTCCAGGCCCGGTGTATTCCACTTCGTATGGGCCTACTTCAAAGTTGTCGACCTCGTTTTGTGCCAAGCAAGTATAGATACTTCCAAGCAAAGCAAAAATAGTAAGAATTTTTTTCATTGTCGTTTTTTTATTTCTTAAGCTTCTTCATATTTGAATATAGTATCACCGATTTTAAAGGTGTCACCATTTGATAATATAGCATGCCGATTGATCGGTAATTCTGCACGCGCGTTATAGATTACTCCGGTAGCTAATGGCTTTATTACAGGCAACATCTTTTCATGATCGATGAATAGTTGAGCGTGCTCTTTAGCCACTTTATTCTTCTTCTCCCAATTCATTTGTATCTCACATTCCAAAGTCATCCCGATTGATACCTTGTTGCCTCCTCCTGTGGCATTCATCCATTTGTGTATGGGGATGCATTGCCCGGCTTTAACTCCATTTTGAATTACTAAGAAGTATCTCTCGGCAAGCATTCGAACCGTTATTAGTGATGCTCCTAATCCTCCACCATAGATTATAAAGGCGAGAAGCATATTCAACCATTCGTAATTACTACTCGTGAATTTTGTGAAATATAGTACTATAAACCCGATAACCGAGGATATAATGCCTCCGAGCATAGCACTTTTTATTGGGATAGTAGATTTGATTGTTAAGGATAATGATACGCTAATCGAGAATAGAATATATGCCGGGAGTGAACAATACCATGGTATATATGTATTGCCATTCCAGGTAAGTAGAAGACAGAATAAGTCTGCTCCAATTGCAAATGCCAACATGCCGATTAGACCCGATGCCAATGACAATGAGAGAACTTTTAACCAGACTTTCCAATTCTTATCTCTTACTTCATCTTTATATCTAAATACAAGAGATATAAAGAACCCTAAAAGCAACCCAATCATTAAGAATGATGAGGTTCGAGCAATACAGTCTCCACAAAGTGTCGCTTGAGGATTATTCTCTTTTATGACCATTCCGACGATGAATTTTGATAATCCGCTAAAACCGCCTCGGCCACAGATTTCGTAGATTATCCAACTTGTCAGCCCGGCTAATACTCCGGCCAAGGTTTGCGAACATTCCCTTAGACTATTCAATTTAAATAATTCCTTCCATTCTACATGTTTCTGAATACCATCTTTACAATTTTGACCATATTCAGCACATTTGTGCCCATTTTCTTCCCAACAATGCTTATGCATCCAGTGTTTGCATTTTGTTACTATGATATCACCCGGACGTAAGTCTTGCTTACAGTAGTGGCATATCCTTCGTTGAATATTTGCTTCAGGCAGGTATTTTTTGTAGTATTTGGATTTAAATGTCAATGATTGGATATATGGCACCAATAATTTCATTACCAAATAAAAGAGAACAAAAGTGAGAATTGTAACCAATAATGCAACGATTAACTCCAAGAACATATTGGTTACACTTTGCTCTCGTTCAGGCCATGGACGTTCCGCAGATCCGATAGTGAATGTCGATCCGCCAATCTCTGCTTTACCCCATTTGGCGGTATATGATATATTACCCGTATATATCTTCCCCTTAGTCGCTATGTAAGTTAATTGATAATCGTAAGTTGCCGATTCCATCACAGTCTGGAATTGTGATAAAACTTCATCCATATTTGACGATGAGGCAACAAACCCTTTAAGAGATTCTATTACTCTTCTAGTGCTGTCTTTGGGGTGAGTTAATCCCTCCAATGTATTTAATATATCCGGCTCTTCTCCATCAGCTGTGTAATAAAAAGCATAGACTCTTGGTAAAGAATTTGCATTGTTAGCTTGATAATCTGTCATCGTTATGAAGTCCAAAACCTCATCATCCGGTCTTCTACTACCCTCTGCAAAAACCAACAAAAGATTCTTCTTGGGATTTTTAATTGCTTTGTTGCTTAATATCGGATTCTTGGTGTAACAGGATGATTTTATATTGTCTATAAACGCAGGCGTCGATGTTGTAAATTCAGCAAGTTTTGCATGAATGCCACTATAAAAAGATTTTCCCTCCGAAGGTTTTAGATACATGGATCTTATTTGATCGATATTTCGTTTCGTCGCGATGGCCGTGTTCGATACTTCATCTCCAAAGAACGATATAAATACACATGAATCCGGTGCTATTTCAACAAATTTCTTTATCGAACTGATGATTAATTCTTTGCCTTGTTGAGGCATGCTCTGATCCAAAAGAATAGAGAAGGTGTATTCTTTGGGTATTCTTACACCAGTGCTCAGATGCCGTATTTGGGGATTCGATATCAGTTTGGCATCTTCATAGAAATATGCTAATTGGTCTAAATTATTCTTGTCGATATCCAAGATTCTTTTACCATCAGCCCCTATGATATTGAAAAAGATGTTGATCGTATCGTTGCCAATGCCATACTCATATTGCCTATCACAAAATTGCAACTTGGTTGGGGTCTGTGCTGTGATGCTCGACCATGCTATAACTATAATTCCTATGATTAGGAGTTTAATTTTTAGCGTTTTCTTCTTGTCCATATTTTTAAGTCATCTATTGTTTCATCTCCATGATAATCCTCGTCAGTGACAATCTCTCCATTTACTACCGGAATAGATATTAAGGACATCAACTTTGTCGAATACACCATTACAAAGTTGATATTCTTATTCTCGTTAGAAATAAGACGTTGTATTGTCGGTAGACTGAAATGCGTTACAGTAATCAGAATTCCGATTATCCCGGATGTCGGATTATCAGATGCTTTTAATATTTGTGATACCAAATATTCTTTACCATTCGGTGAATCTATAATAGTGCCTATAGCCCATCCTGAGATTCCTATTGTAGGGTCAAGTATGATTTGTGTTACGTCAATTATTGAACTGTTGTTAAGTTCTATGCCTTGACATGATGCCAATCTCGTTTGAGCCTCTGCAAGTATGTTATAATAGTTTTCTCGATTGAAAGATGTCTTATCACTCTCTAATGCCCACTTATACAGGTCTTCCAATGAGTACATCCGAGTTATATCCCCCTTGGAATTCATTGTACCATCTTGTTGGAATGTAAATATTCCCATTTCTTGATCTGATGTCAAAATATCTATTACGAATGCTACCAAGAAGTTGGGATGTTGAGAGTGTTTCAACTGCATTTGAACACTTTCGTCAGAGTTGCTGAAAAACACGCCTAATCCTGGATGTGAATGTATCCAGCATACAAGATCATATTGCAAGTTGGTCTCTCTTCTTAATTTACGCAATTTCTCTGCAATACGCAACTTGATTTTTCCCCCAAAGTTTAACTCATATTCTTTAAAGATAGCATCATCTCCAGGAAATACGACATACTCTAAAGATATACTATATGTGCGATCTCCTTCATTGAATACCCATCGCCCGAGCACCATACATCCGTCTTCCTTCGGATTTTCACTATTCCTGAGGTCTTCCGCATACAGATTATACACCTCCTTAATACAACTATTTTTTATGTAGATTGTACTTATCGCTGAATTTACTGTAAATTCAGATGATTTAATAGCCAAATACTCAGGATTGTTGATTACATCATCTATACATTGCCTTTTGAGTATTGACGTAGTCCGCCTCCTTACCACTATGCTCGGGTTATTTTCTCCTGATGTTGATGTGGAATGACTCTCTTCTTCTCTTATTTTACTCTGACCTTGTCCTCTATTCCGTTTCTTTAGGAAGACAATAATCACCCATAATACCAAAATTAGTATTATTACAAAAATTATGATGTAATTGAGTATAGATGCTTTGGATTTGTGAGCCGTTTGATCGCTTTGATCAATATTATTTACTTTTTCTTTTAGGGAATTCAGTGCTTGCTCTCTTGATATTAGACGATTATTCAGAGTCTCAATTACTAAATTTATAAATGAATCTGAAGCTTTGCTTGACGTAATTATAATCTGAGCAATTGTGGGTAAATCCTGCTTCTTAAAAGAAATCTCACTTTCTGCATCTGAGATAAAAGCATACAAATTGTTGTTAATTATAAATTGCTGTTTATCTTCTGATAATGATAGCTCGTTACTTAGAGAGTCACATTTCTCTACAAATATCTTAACAGCGGTTCTCCCAAAGAATGCATCTTGATTTATGCGTTCTATAATAGGAGTGTCCGTAGTATTTGATACCAATTTATCATCGTTATACTTTTCGTTAGTAGCTTCTTTCCTCAGTTCTTTCTTTTCTCTTTTACTTTCTTCGACTATAGTTGTTGGACGATTATCCATCTCGTTGGATAAATTAGTTTTAACCCTATCTGCCGAACTTGTGTTTTGAACCGTCAATATTGTAATCGGACTCCCCTCACTATTCTGATATTTGACATTGCTTTTTACGGTTTTATTTAGATATTTATCCTCCCCAGCTTCGATTTTAGCTACTCCTTTATTGTCAATAAGAATATTAATCCTTTTTTGAGAACCGTTGTGTACAGATATAATATCACATGAGTTATCAGAATTCTCATTATATCTTATTGTTATGTTATGTTTTGTTTTTTCCTTCCCTTCAATAATCATCCATGGATGCCATATTGTCAGCATAAATATTATGACTTTTATGACAAATCTATTTATATATATTTTTTTTGCCTTCATATTGTACGAGGTTTATTATTTTTTTCTTTTCTACCCTTTAACTCAACATTTTGTCTAATCTTGACACGACCTTTATTAGCAACTTGATGCGCTTTATTGCGGACTATTTCCCGTGTCCGTCGTCCTACTTCATGTTCTGCTTGATGAGCTAAGGATTCTTGCATCTGCATAAAATTTTTTTGACTTTTTAAGTCTCGGAAGTGCTTGAAAATCGCATTGAATACAAACCCCAAGATAGCCAGGATAGCACAACCTATTATCATCCAAAGACTTCTTTTCTGCTGTTTCTCTTCCCGCAATCGAGCTTTTTCCTCTGCTTCTTTTTCTTTCTTTTCAGCTTCTTGCTTTTGCTGTTCTAATAATGCTTCTTCTTGCGCTTTAGCTGATAATGTAGCGGAGTTCTGCGATTCTTTTATTTCTCTCTCTCTTTCATCACATTTCAACAGCGTTTGATTTATCTTTTCGAGAATCTCGGAATCTGTCAATTTACTCTTAAAACTGATTAGATTGCTTATCTCGGCTTGCAGTGTCGTAGAAAATGGAACTTCAGTCTCTCGATCCAGTAGCTCGTTGACAATTCCTATACAACTTAGTGCTCGAGTTAAATCTTCATTGTCAGACTCAATCTCTTCGGTCGTTTGAATGGCAATTCTCTCCGTTTCGGTTCTTTTTTGCACTGTTGTAGATTTAGCCACTGCTGTACTCTTATGTTTATCCGATTTCACTTTTAAGGGCTTTAATCCGGAGGTGATAATCCGATATTTTTGTTTTTTTTCATAGATTGCTATATAGATTGGAATTTTAACATTTGAGACAGCTTCAGTATTGCCTACAAAAGTCATTGGTAGACATTCTCCAAAAATGTAATATCCTTCAGCCGATCGCTCATGACGTAATCCGGAGGGAGCTGTTATTGCACTTGGTGTCATCCCTGACCATTCTACTTTGCCCAAATCTCCAATGCGATCAAATGCTACTACTTTTAGTTTGTCTAAATGACCCTTACAAGCCTGCTTTAGTCTTTCTGATGCTATTATTCTGGGATGCGACGAGGGGTCAATCCTTACTTCATTATCATCAATTGAGATATTATAACTCAATATAATGCGATCGCGTTGTTGAGTTAGGATTGTATCTCTTACCTCCTTAGCGGATGCAAAATTTAATGATAAAATAGTTATAAAGAATACCGTTAGAAGTTGCTTCATTTAGTATGACACTATTCTATTATAGAAACTTGATATCTTACTATCATACGACCTGTCTCTATTCGAACCTTTATGTCTCTGATAGCAATTGTACATCCCTTTGACTGAATTAATAGCATTCTGCTTTGTGATATTATTGCTATATAGAGCTTGGTATACTTTATCCAATTTATGGTATATTTGCTGTGACGACATTTTGCAATATTTGCAGGAGTTTCTGTTCACATCTCCTCTATATGTCTTATGTTTATTGCAAACAGTCGCATATTTATCAAGATCTATTGATGACAACTTGTTGATCAATTCAGAATAAGCAATATGAGCTCGATCCTTTTTCATCCATCCGTTGCTCTCTATTATGTCGGTTATCTCTTCTATAAGTGAATTAATCTTGTCTTGATATTTTTTCTTCTGATCTGCGAAATTGGGCTGATGTTTGGGACTCTCACATAAACTAAGACTATTGAGAGATGATAGAAATGCCTCGACTTTTTGTTTCATATTCACATAAGTCTCGTCATCTTCTGTCCATCCTTCAACTGTTATTACAACATTAAATATATACTCTTCCAAAATCTCATATTTAATATTGGTTTTACCTTTTTTTAATAAGTCCTTGGGTTTATATTTCGCAAGATAGATTGGTAGTCGATACTCTTTGGGGCTTGTGTGTGACACATCAATCGAATATAATGTGTCAGTCTCTGATGGTGTAAGAATATACATAGTCTTATACCCTTCCGGACATCCTCTGGCTATTCTATGATTCTTTACACCTGGAAATTTCTTGGAAAATTCTATTTTGGGTCTACTCTGTTTTAGATATTTCTCTTCTGTGTCTTTCCGAAATATCAACAAGGAGTATGGTGGATATTGAGTTGTATTTTCTACTACTACTCTTACATGAGCAGTGTTGGTAGAACTGTATAAATATTCAAATGTAATATATCCAAATCCTAAGTTTTGCTGATATGTTCGTTTATCCTTGGAGTTTAGCTTGATAGTATCGCCGGAATCTGCCCATAAAGTGTCAGAGCATAAAGCAATCAATATAGCTAATATTGTTATTATGCGTTTCATTAGATTTTTTTTGCTATGATTTTGGAAGTCTGTTTGGGAGAGTTTTCATTTATGTATTTACTTGATGGAGAAAACCTCTTTTCCGCTTCGCCTCCCGACATATCTTGCCCAAATCTTGTCCATCCGTTAGGCTCACCCTCTTCTCTTACCCATTCGGCTACATTCTGATCTTCCGGATATGGATACGTGTTTTGAGCATGATACAATTGGTATTTTAGATAGCGTTCTACTCTCAGCACAAGATCTTTGAGAGATGCAAGAACGCCCATTTCCTTTATGGTCAAACATACATGCCCTTTAAAACTTCCTGAATAACGGATATTAGGATGCCAGATGTCACTGCGAAATGTAAATATCGGATTGCCATCTGCAGAAGGGTAATTGTTGGGCAATACAATACTCAGTTTGTGCAGATATCCGAATATCGGTTTGCGTGGGAGCGAAGTGTTTTCTACACCAATTATCGACTTGACTCGGTACCATATCTCATATTCTGTAGGTAGACCAATTGCATTTTTCCTCCTAATTATGTAGGAAAGGGATGGTTTGCGTGGATTTTCAGCCTCTGCTTTGCGCTTTGCACAAAGAGAGTCGAGGTCTTTCCACTCCTTCCATAATCGAGCATCTCGCCCCGATAGCTCTTTTTGATTAAAGTTGTTGATTACCTCATTCATGACATTGGGTTTAAATTAAGGTCCTTTTAGAGTTACGCATTGATGATTATCCTGCTATTGGCACGGAAATAAGATGTAAATGATCACCCGGTTGGATGTTATAGTCCACGAGTGCCTGTTCTCTGCCATCTTCATCTTCAAATTCCAATATTTCCGGTTCTTCACCATCTTCCATTATTTGTCCAAGCAGATACTGTATTGGATTTCCTCCATTATCAAGCTTGGGAAGCTCAAATACTGCAACAATACTTGAGATTTGATCTCGTATCGTCTTATTGGGATCTGTCACTTTTACTTCGACTTCTTCATAAGAAGTCCCATCGATTGTAAGATTGATGATAAACTCATCATCGTCATACATTTCTTCGTTTGTCATAATGTTTTGTTTTTGAGTTTAGTTAGTTTATATTTTACTTTTACCAAATCCAAGCCCCTCGTCTTTGATTGTAGTTGTCCGAACGATAATACTCAAATTTATTCTTGAAAACTAATACTTGGTAAATATCTTCCGGTATAACTTGTGGCTCTTTCAATCCATATCGATAAAGCGCCAACTCGTATTTGTGTTGATCTATATCAACTCGTATCATAAAGTCTACTTTCGTCTCAAGATGCGTTCCATAGAATCGCTCAAAGATCTCTTTTATTAGTTCGTCATCTATCCATATATATGCTATATAAACGGAACGCACTACTTGCCATTGCAACTCTATTCTTGTTGGCTTACCTGCTTTATGATATTTAGATAATTGATTGTCTCCAATTTTGTAATATGTACCGTCAGATCGTCTATCTGAAATGCTAATGAGCAATGGTCGTTTTGTAACTTCCCGCAATTCTTTCCATTCCACATTATCCCATCTGCCAAACATTATGTTATAGCGATATTGGTATTGTGTCATTATTGATCTGAAATAATTATATTGCCGATCAGGATGATTAATTTTTTGTCTCAGCAAGTCATTATTGCCTGATGCCAGTTCTGAACAATATTCTCTTAGTGTCATACCTGTAGAATAGACATCCAACTTGCTGAAATCTTCTTTAAATTCTTCCCCTTTATAGCAATTTATCAGTATGGACCTCAATGGGCCACTTACCCATAGAGCGCACAACCCGAATGGAGCCATACCAACTACGATATGAGTTGCTTCGCTATACTCGCCAATGGCAGATGATATTTTGCTTTGATCTAACAACTCGTCGATTCTATAATACTTTTCTTCATATAGCGATAACCATAACAAAGATAGTCGATTAGGTATGTATTCTATCGGATCAAGAAATATTACATCTGTAAGAGCATCTCCCCACTCCCCGCAATATGGTACTCGTTTGGGAATTGCATAAGACTTCTTATCGTCTATCCACAGAAGACCATATACGCTATCACAAGGATAGGATGACTGAGCATTCCCGGAAATCTGGAGATCCATATTTAATCCATTTTTTTCTTGTATAATTTTACCTTGTTATTCAAACCTTTTTCTACATGTTCGAATTTTGTATTCTCGTTATTCAGTATCATATATTCCACACCCTGTTCTGCTGATTCAATTTTTCCTTCATCCCCATTGTACATAATACGACATATTTTCCCATCTTCATCATAATTGATATCATTGCCCAAATTAGCCCAATCAACGGAACAAAAGGGATTTTCCTTCCACCCCTTTCCATCAACGTTCTTGAGGGGATTACTCAAATGCCAGTCAAATACTTGACCGGATGCTGTGAAATGAAAATATTTCAAACGAAGCTTCTGATAGTCTTTACTGAAATAACCATTACCGGCTGTGACCCATTGTCGGTTATTATTATTAATACTCTTGGCTATTTCAATCAGCTTATTCCCAAATTCAGATAGATCGTCCGGTATTTTAAAGAGATTATTAACCAAACAATCATTAAATAAATTAAACCCTTCGATTTTAATTTTTAGATCATATCGAGCCAACATCATTCTTAGGGGAATGTTACTATAATGACCGACAGCATTGTGTATAAATTTCACGCATCTATTATCCCACTCTTCCGAATCAGCATAACGTTCTGTACAACGATCTGTACAACCTGGATCAAGATAAAGCGTATTGTCATTAAACTCTTTTATGATTTTATTGTGTTCATCTAAATAATCACGACTATTTGCTAATTCTCCCAATGTAGCCCTCTTACGTAGACCACCTATTGAAAATCCCATTGTCGGATCATAGTGCTCGGCTCTATTGGGTTCTAATGAATTGTATTCTTCGTGAATCTTTTTTTTAAGAGCTTGCAATTTTGCGTCTCGTTCCGAAAAATTGGGATCTATCCATCCCATATCTCCTAATCCTTTTGCATCTAATCGCTTGAAAGTCTCGTTTTTTATTGGATCTAAAAATCCAATTTTTGTATATTCTTGTTCATCAACAAAGAAACGTAACCTCCTAAATATCCCTTTACGTGGAATAAATCGGTATATTACTCGCTCTTTATTCCCGGAATAGTTTACATAAGCTCCTCCTACATCAGAGTGACACCCGGGAATGATAATCTCAGCTCCTTGACTTACTGCTTTGCCAATATTAACCAATGCAAAATTTTCGCGATACTCGTCTGCCGCGCAAATATGGAATACATTTTTTGTGTGTTCGGTATTGATATATAAACCATAATCGTTAACATTTTTATAATGAAATGTAGATTTACATTCGTCGGGTAATATATGCCTAAGTCCATTTTCGTATCCATCTTTTTGTTGCAGAATACCAATTGATGATACTGTGTCGTAAATACCAAGGAAGTCAACATTAACGTTATCTCTATTAATCTTAATATGATCTAAAAAATTTGATTCCATAAACGCAATCCTATCCGCCCTAATGCATTTTTTTGAATACTTACATAATTCATCTTCGCACTTAAGTTTAGTCCCTTCAGCTCTGGTCACTAATTGTGAAAACAATCTACCACATGTTGCTCCTCTACTAAAGCCAAATACGAAGAAATGATATTGGGTGTCTTCTGTTAATCTGTCTTGCTTGGTGCTTAAATATCGATATACATAATCACAAGCCTTTATCGTTAGCGATGCAACACCGGTATAACCTACTCCAAATCCTAATCCATAAAACATTCTATCACACCACTGAGGTCTATCATAATTATAGGCAAGATTTTCTGCTCCACTCCCCTCGATATATATATTGTAAAAGAGGGAATTTTTTTTTTTCAATTGATTGTTCATAAAACTGTGCATAATCGCTATATTGGAATATGCATTTTTAGTATCTTCTTCCATAGTATGTGCATCAATATTTCCATCTACTTGTAATTGCTCGATTTCTTCAATTATTTTCTCTTTTTCTTTCTCTAAATCATTTTTATAGGAGATCCATCGTTCTTCTTCTTTATAACTTACTTTATCGTGCTGACTATTTATTACAGCTGATCTTATTTTATTATTAATTTTCTTTAAGTCTTCTTGTAATTTAGTGTATTTGTTATACAAATCTTTTTGCCCTTTTGATGCATTGTCACTTAAGGGATCTATTTTCTTACCTCCCACGCCTACTCTTTTATTAAATGTTTTTTCAAGAGCTTGTTGCACCATATTGTTACCGGTACCATCGAAAAATACAGCTATATATACATCTTTAATATCAAATAAAGCCTTTTCTGTCTTATTTATTTCTTGTGCGCCTATTATACATTCCATAATTTTGAGTCTTTAAGGATAGTGGTTTTAAGTTGTTATCATTATAAAGGAACCTTCTCTAATCAAATTGCTTCGCCGGTGTACGACTCAAATCTGTAGGCTCGGTAGTTACTTGTCCATCATTTATTATTGTAATAACCCCACCCCATTGACATCGACAACATGAACTCTTGAGTAACGCAGGTTTCCCTTGAACGATATGATCCTCTTTCCCATTCATCCACAACATAGTAGTGCCAGGCACACATGGCATTGGAGTCAATTTCCCTTGATTAGCTGCTGTCTGAGTTCCTGTCGGGGGGTATGTTACAGTATGGCATTTTCCGAAGGATGGTATATTTACCATCGATTTGTGGTCGGATATGTTTGCCATTGGCTTGCCGTTCAGTAGCACAGTCCTATCGGGAAGCACTCTGAGCTTGACAATTTTGTCGCCCCATGAGCATTTTAAGATGGCTTGAGATGTTACATAAGAATCTGCCATTTGCCTTATTGTATTTTTACTATTCCTGATTTGATGTCTATTCTATTACCTGAATTTATAGCAACGGAATCATCAGCTTTTTGTTCGTGAGTTTTTGAATATTCCATCAGTTTCTCGGATGTCTCGACACGGATGTTCCCTTTTGCTGTGGTTTGCAAATCTTTTTCAACTTGCTCATCCTTGTTTTCGTGAATTCGAATAAATTGATTGGAAGTGATAGTGAGTGAATCATTACGCCCTATTGAAGTGGATCGATCATTACCGGCGTGTTCTCGAATGTCATTGTCTGCTGAACGATTCATATCATGCTTCGCCAAACTAATAATGTCATTATCAGCACTTGCATTTATGTTATGGCCGGCATGCATTATAATATCATTCGTTGCGTATAACTCAATATTGCCTTTCGATTCAAGTTTGATAAGCTTTTTATCTGTTGAGTATGTGAGAATATAATTTTCTTTCTCATGATCATAGATTCGAATATAACCACCTTCTCCCTCATCATGAAACTCAATAGTATGACCATTGCGAGTCCGTATGGCTTTTACTTGATTATGAGTATTTTTACTCTTTATCCATTTCTTGTCGGGGCTCTCTTCTCCATTGTATAATGTTCCTTTTATATATGGTCTCTCAGCGTTCCCTCCTTCGAAGTCAACCATTACTTCTTCTCCGATTTCAGGGATAAAACTAAATCCTTTAGCTCCTCCCGCGTATGGCTGTGATAACCTTAACCAAGGGGTCATCATATTTCTATCTATTTCTGCTTGCCAGTCAAATTGAACCCTTACACGACCCAAATATAGTGGATCTTCATTGTCTTTTACTTTAGCTCTACAAGAGGTTGCCTTGGGATATACATCACTATTAGAATATGGAGGATAGTCACATGCCGATGGAATGCCTGTGAATGTGTTGAAGTAAGTTTCATTTGAACCAAAGAAATGAATTATCTCAGTAATCAAGATTTCATCTTGATCAATGTCGCTCGTCTCTCCGACCAAATCGTTCTGCAAGTAGTTGTCTTTTATTATTAACTTATCGCCAATACGAAGTTTGGAACAGTATGTTGTGCCGGAGTATTGTAGCATTTGCGCTTTAGTTCCTCGCGCTTGAGTCTTTGTAGATACATTTAAGATGGTTTCTCTTCCATCTTTATCAGCAAATCCTCCCGATAAAATATTCTGCAATGTTGGTTTTATCCATCTATTTATACACATGTCGAATACTATATCCGATAAGTTGTTGTAGTTTAACATCATTTCTTCGAGCCCGATCTTCTTATTTGAATCGTTCGAATTGTATGATGATGCGATATGACTGAATGTAGGGTGTTGAGCCTTTAGTGAAATATTATACGATGGCACATCTTTATCCGGATAACCTAATGTCACCGGCTCTCCTTCAGGAAGGTTGCCAAATACCAAATGCTCTCCATCATTATATATCCATTCTCCAAATCTTTGAGCCAATCTTACTAAGAAATCATAGTTGGTTTCATTGTATTGAACAGTATATGGAAGAGTATCGGTGAATCTTGAATCGATCTTTGCTGAAATTAGTTCTGAGTATTCGTCAGTCACATCTTCAATAATATCGTTCAATGTTTTGTTCTCAAATGATTTGCAACTTGGATTGTCTATCAACAATGCATCATAACTTTTTGCTTCTATATCAATACCATATTCTGATTGTGATCGAGAACCACTTATAGAAGTTATAATTCCCTTAAATCGGATCTCTCTAGTTTTCTCTCCTTCAGTTTTTAGAGAAGATAATTGTTCAAAATTTTCCGTTTCAAGATTTAACTCAATATCTTTTCCGATAAATTTACCGCAAACCTTAAATTGGGGCTCATTGCCATCTTCTTTTGGATCTTTTTGCAAAGAAAACCTTAGTATATTTGGCTGCATTAGACATTGAGTGAGAGAAAAATTATACGCTTTGAACAATTCGCCATCGATCTCAATAAGGAATCCCTCTGATTTTATTTCGTCAATAGTAAATGAAAATCTTGTTATCGTCGTTGACATACAAGTTTTAGAATGGATTTATTTTTTCTGCGATTAAATCACGAACATACTCTATTAGGTTAGTTCTCACCATTTCAATTGAGTCTGTAGTCCATGCGTTCATAAACACCGATGAATTGACACTACCGACCATTATTGCTTGTGCTGAAATTTTAATAGTAGTGTACATTAGTTTTGCATCATTATCATTGAAATAATCTCTCAATCCGATACAATAAGCATTTGCAAAACTTACTGTTTTATAACTGATTTTATTGTCGTTAGAATATAGACGAAAACGTAGTATGCCGGACTTTGTTTCCGATTTGTGGAACATCCAGTTATAGAAAAACATGTCATCATCGTTGGTAGATGGAATGACGAGTGTAATTTCTCCTCCTTGAGGACGAGATGTCGGTTTGCCTGTCGTATCTATAGTCTGCGAAAATTTATATTCACATTCGACTACTTGATAAGTCCTACCCCCGATTTTCAAACTACCTTGTAATCCCATTTCTCAAATATTGGTTCTCATTGAGATCCTTTTAGATGTGAGGATCTCAATGAGTGTGTTTTGAAGATTAGTTGTCAATAGTCCAGCGATTGTTGTGACGAGCATTGCCGATCTGGATCTCTTTAGCGGTAATCGTGAATTCTTCGTATTGGAGAATCTCATTAGTCGAGTCGTAAGTCTCGGCATATTCTACCACATATCCCTCTTTGAAAGAAAGGCTCTTCATCTCACCTCCTTGACGATTAGGAAAAGAAATTGTACCAGACTTGCTCATATAGGTATCAATCATCCATTCGAGGATGTCTGTGTTACCATCATCTGTAGATTTTACTCTGACGTGAATCTTGCCACCACGGGTAGTCCCTGTGGGTTGACCTTCAACGTCCGTTTGTTGATTGAGTTCGTACTTTACGAACAACACTTCACGCTCTTTGATACCATCAGCGGAAATGGTTGCAGTTCTTGTTGCCATAGATCTGATTTGTTGTTAATATGATGTGAATTATCTCAGTTTGTCCTTACTGAACATTTTGCTCCCAATCGACTCCTGCTGTACCATTGTGACCCGTCAGTTCGATTAGAAAGTTCTTTGCTGCAAAGAATGGCTTTAATTCCACTTGTACGGAAATGTCTTTGGTCTTAGGATCTTGATTGATTCCTTTGAGATTGTAGTTCTCAATCAATTTTCCAGGTCCTTTATAGTCACTAAGAAAATCGTGCACTGCTTGTTGTAATTCTGCTTTTACAGCGGAATTCCAATTTATGAATGCTTCGTCGTTGAAGAAATTCTGAAAGACTTTACCCATCCAGTCAAATACTCGTACTATTGGGTATTCCTGAAGTCCGAGTGTCGCTCCATTATATAGTGATCGATTGGAAAATGCCATCACTCTTCCATCCTCTTCGACGATTGGAATTACTCCTTGATCGATGATTGATGCAATTTCCGATTTGCGCATTTCCATTCTTGCTCCCTTTACATTACTGAGTGTGCCATATTTCTTGCCGGCTATGCCTTGAGCTATCACTACCTCTTCTGTATTTGTCATTCTTCCAGCCAATGCAGCTGAAGCCGGTATATATGTGTCGTCATCCTCTTTAGCTACTTCCGATTTCTTGCGACCCAATATATAATTACATGTCATCACTACATTTGCTAATTGGATATCTTGCCCTTGCAAGTTCGCATCATCGAGCTCATCTTTGAGCATACTAAAATTCAAACTATCTTTAAAGTCCGTTACGAGCAAAACTTTATTCTTGTATGCTGTCGATGCCCACATTCTGATAGCGTCACTATCTCCCATGTAGCCTGGCACTACAAGTAGACTGTAATTGTTCTTTAAACTCAGCCTATCATAGTATTTCTCCAATTCATCTCGAACAGTCAATGTGTCTTCAGAATCGTGTATGCCAAGTTCGTTCTTGTCAACGTTCATCAGTGTAATGCAGTCCACTTTAGATTGTCCGGCATTTGCAAAGAAAGAATCCAACGATCTGTATGCTATTTCCAATGCTTTGACTTCTTCATGTATATTATACAAGTTGTTACTTAGATTTTCAGAGGCCTTTTCACATCTTGCACTACACATTTCGATGATTTCCATCGGATCTGTTTTCCCTGATTCCAATACTTCAATCCACATTTCAAGCTCGTTTTTGAACTTGTTTCGAGCCTCTTCATAAGTAGAATCTGTCAGGAATATGTTTTTAACAGCCTTTTTGCGAGGATCCATGTTCTCAGCCCCTTTAATAAGCCCTTTGATTAGTTGAAATCCTCCAAACTTATCAAGACCCTTAAGCCCCGACTGAAGTTGCTCTGCCGGATTGGATACGACTTGAGCCTCTTGACTTTGAGATAACTCTTCAACTGCGTTGTTTGTTTGTTGCTTTTGTGTTGACATAATTCTTTATTTATTCAGCGTTATCAATCTCTGCTTTTAAAGATCTCAAAACGGTTAATAAATTTTCTCTTGATTCTGCATCTCTTATTGCGTTGCGGAGTGGTTTGTTCTTTTGTAGTTGACGAATGATAGAATTGTAGGCATCTATCTTTGCTCTCTTTTCGGAAAGCAATGCACTTTGTTCTATCAACTGATCGTCTTCGAAGTCTTTGATTTGTTTGAAAGTGAAGTCTTCATATACTGAACCTCCGTCTTCCGTTTCGAGAGCGATACCCTCTTTCGATGGCTGATAGTGCTCAAATACTTCCTTGAGATTCTTCGGCTTGAAGCCCTCTCTTTCTTCATCTGTGTTTGGTGCCTTATCAGTAAACTGATCTACATAGAGCGTCCTATTTTGAGGGAACTCTATAATGCCGTCTTGAGCATTAGCATCCAGTACTTTGGTGATAACGGTTTTCTTTGCCATTGTTTGTATTTAGTTTGTTTCTTGTTTCTATGATATTTTGATTATCTATTTCTGGTATGAGAGAGAATTATTGTCGCTTTTGAAAAAACTTATAAATCAATCTCCCAAACAATCTCTTTTTTTTCGACATTATACTTCATTAAGACCGTATCGCCGGAAGAAATATCTCCTGATATAATCAGTTTTGATAAAGGTCTTCTTATCTCTTTACGAATTATGCCCAAAACAGGTCTTGCCCCATAGTGGGTATTAAAACCAACTTTGGTTATATATCGCTTTGCCGATTCATCAATTTTTAATTTGATGTCTTGAGCGTTTAGAGACTTTATGAGATTTTTGATGTGGATGTCAAAAATCTTATAAATCATCTCTTCCGTAATTGGAGAGAAGGGTAATATCTCAGTCAAACGTGCTAAAAACTCCGGCCGGAACTGTCCTTGCATCACTTCAAGCATCTCATCGTGACTGGGAATATGATTAGATTCGAATGATTTGAATATATAGTCACTCCCGATATTCGATGTGAATATTATAAGAGCATTTGAAAAGTCTCCTACTCTTCCGAGTCTGTCATGAAGTTTTCCTTCGTCTAATATTTGTAAGAACAAATCAAATACTGAGCGATGAGCTTTCTCGATCTCATCAAACAATACCACTGAATATGGATGTTGTCTAATCTGATTTACCAATAAGCCACCTTCCTCATATCCGACATAACCCGGAGGCGCTCCATAGAGTAACGCTACAGAGTGTTCTTCTTTATACTCAGACATATCAAATCGAAGGATTGATGCCTCGTCATTGAATAAAAATTCAGCCAATGATTTAGCTAATTCGGTTTTACCGGTTCCTGTTGGACCAAGGAAGAAGAAAGATCCAATCGGCTGTCCTTTTTTATTTAGTCCGCTTCGAGATTCATATATAGCATCCAAAATGCTTTTTACAGCATGATTCTGACCTACCACTCTTCGATGAAGGATCTCTTCTGCATTAGATAATTTTTCTCTCTCTTCAGCTCGGATATTACCGATCGGCAAACCGGTCATTGATGCTACTACATCTTTTAATACATCTTTATCCAATATCGCTGTTGCTTGCTCTTCTTGTTGTTCTGTTTTGATTTTAATCGATGCCATTGACCGATCTAATAGATCTATAGCTGATGAGGGCAAACTTCGCTCCGGCATATACCTC
Source organism: Lepagella sp. (assembly GCA_051878555.1). Lineage (GTDB taxonomy): Bacteria > Bacteroidota > Bacteroidia > Bacteroidales > Muribaculaceae > Lepagella. The sequence continues at coordinate 20,800 of JBJEKI010000029.1, forward strand.
TTGGCATATCTTACGATATCCTCTTCTATATTTTCTTGCAACTTAACTTTATGGAAATCTATGTAATGCGGCGATTTACTCTTTAATATTTCTGTGGCATATTCTTCAGATGGTTCTTCTATTGTAATCTTCTCACAATATGAGATTAATTCTTTATCTTTTTCGATATCCTTTGTGTAACCATCTATTGAAGATGTCAATATTACTTGGATTTTGTTTTTGGTTAGAAGCCTCTTTAGTGATGAAAGTATACCATTTAAAATTGATTGCTTATCCATCACTCTATGGAAATTTTCGATTACCAAAAGTGGTTGAGTATGGCTGTTTAAATCTTCACATATTTTCCTAAATCGGTCATCGATTTCTCCCTTATATGATAATCCTTGTGATAACGATATTAAATCCAGTTCAACGGGATATATTTGTTTTAAAGAGGATGCTATATTCCCTTTCTTTATTTGAGCCACCAAGGCTTTTATTAGACTAGTTTTACCAACCCCTACTTCTCCTGTTATTATGATATTTGCGCGGTCTTTTCTTGCCAATGTTTCTGCCATTTTTTTTACATTAGCCTCCATGCCGATGATTTCTTGAATGTCAGTTTCTTCGGTTAAAATGGATATATAAGAATAGGCACTTGGCTTTATATGCATTGTCGATGATGTAATACTCCCTTTTACCGATGTTTGATTTGCTCCATATATTATATTAAGCACACTTTGGCTTGTTAAGGGAAGTGTCTTTAATTGATCAGCGGTAAAGCCTACACCGGGACTTATTACAGCAGCTAATAACGTTGCGAAATCAATGTTTTCATTACCAATTTCATGATTTACTCGTATTGCTTCTTTTATTACGCGTTTGGAAGCATCTGATAACAATGTGTCTTTCATCGGATATGCCGACTTTGGGGCTTGCCCGACTCTGACATCAGTCCAATCTAATAAGTAGTAGTAGTCTGAGTCAAGGGTGTTTTCAATGAAATCAGCAAGACCGATATTCTTGTGTAGCAGTGCCCTAAGTATATGAGCGGGTTCTATCTTAGGAGAATTGTTATCAACTGTATACGATTCTACAATGTGTAAAAAGTCGTTCGGCAGTTTGGCCAGCTGTTCTAAATATTTATCCATAATGTATTTTAGTTATTGTTGTGTCTCTATTTAATTAACTCGTTCCACATTGATTGTTTCAATAGTTAATCTTGCGTTCCCAAGCATATTTAGATCGACTATTAATTCACTATGTTTGTCGTCAATTCTTCGTACTTCCCCTTCCAATCCTGCAAGTTTTCCTCTCACCACTCTTACTTTATCACCTTTTTTGTATGGAGTCGATGAAAATGTTATAGGCTCGTTTGAGTTTCCTACCATAAACATTAATTTCTGTATTTGTTCATTAGGAATCTTAGCTATCGGTTTTTGACCATTGTTCACTGATGATCCTGCTCTGTCAGTTAAAAAGCGATTGATATATGGTAGCCTCACTATCTGCCTTCGAATCTCTTCTGAGCATTTCACAAATATCATTGTGGGAATTACAACTCGATCGACTTTTCTCCTTTTTCCGCTTTTCCATACATGTACTTCCTCCTGTATAGGTAAATAACATTGATATCCTAATGCAGTTAGGCTTCGAAGTACATTCTTTTCAGTGTTGTTTTTTACAATTGCAACAAACCAATCACTTTTGGATACGCCTACGGCGCTGCCAACGCCAACTGGCACTGTCATAACGCTTCTGTCTTCGCATTCAGTACTCATATTCCGTTATAGAGTCTGATAAATTCCATCCAGATCTCTTGTTAAGAGATTTGGATGATCGGTTTTTAGGCTCTTTTTCAGGGAGTTATCTTTAAGATAAAATGACGTTTTTTGATATTTTGTTGTCTATTTTGAAACTTTTTGTCTATCTTGATAGATTTTTTTTGCCTAAATTGCTCTATATATCAAAGATTTTTCATATCTTTGTCGATAGTTAACAAATCCAAATCTCTTAACAAGAGATTTGGATTTGGTTTGTGTTTTGGGGGTTGATTTTCAGGATTTTGGCGATTTGGCTTTTTGTGATTTGGAATTTTATTTTGGAGTGTATTCTTGTTGTTTCGTGTGGTTTCCCTTCAAGGATATATAAATATTAAACGGGGCAGCATCCCACGGATGCTGCCCCGTTATGTTTATTGGGTTGGTTGTTTTATTTCGGTTAGCTTCTACTCGCCTTTGTTCGGTATTATGCGGCGGTTGCCGGCGGATCCGGGTTGCGGCGAATCCCGGTGGATGGGGTTAGCTGCGGTTGGCGCGTTTGCGCTCGTTTTCGTCTAAGATTATTTTGCGGATGCGTAGGTGGTTGGGGGTTACTTCTACGTATTCGTCTTCTTTGATGTATTCTAAGGCTTCTTCCAAGGAGAAGACTACAGGCGGCACGATCTTCGCTTTTTCATCCGCTCCGGAGGCGCGCATGTTGGTCAGCTTTTTCGATTTGGTTACGTTCACCGGGATGTCTCTGTCTTTGGCACTCTCGCCTACCACCTGGCCGGCATATACCTCTTCTTGCGGGAAGATGAAGAAGCGACCGCGGTCTTGCAGTTTGTCAAGAGCGTAGGCGTAGCTTGTGCCACCCTCCATGGCTATCAGCGAACCGTTGGTGCGGCGCTCGATATCCCCTTTCCAGGGTTGGTATTCCAAGAAGCGGTGTGCCATGATGGCTTCGCCGGCGGTGCCGGTCAGCACGTTGTTGCGCAAGCCGATGATGCCGCGCGATGGTATCTGGAATTCGATGTCTATGCGGTCGTTGCGCGTGTTCATCGAGAGGATGTCACCTTTGCGGCGGGTCACCATGTCGATGACTTTAGAGCTGTATTCCTCCGGCACGTTGATGCTCAGCGCCTCTATCGGCTCGCATTTTACGCCGTCAATCTCTTTGATGATTACCTTGGGCTGTCCCACCTGCAGTTCATATCCTTCGCGACGCATGGTCTCGATCAGGATGGAGAGGTGGAGCACACCGCGGCCGTAGACCTGCCATGCATCTTCGCGTTCACCCTTTTCGACGCGGAGCGCCAGGTTCTTGTCGAGTTCTCGTTCGAGGCGCTCTTGGATATGACGTGAGGTGACATATTTACCATCTTTGCCGAAGAAGGGGCTGTCGTTGATGGTGAAGGTCATCGACATGGTGGGTTCGTCGATGGCGATGCGGGGTAGCGGTTCGGGACGGTCGTAGAGGGAGATGGTGTCGCCGATCTCGAAACCGTCGAGCCCGACGATGGCGCAGATGTCGCCGCTATCCACAGAGTCGGTGCGCTTGCGCCCCATCCCTTCGAAGGTGTGAAGTTCTTTAATCTTCTGGCGGCTTACGCTGCCATCTTTTTTGCAGAGACCGATCTCCATACCCTCGCGGAGGGTGCCTCGGTGCACGCGCCCCACGGCGATACGTCCTACGTAGTTGCTATAGTCGAGGCTCGTGATGAGCATTTGGGGGTCGCCCTCAATCTTGCGTGGCGCCGGTATGTAGTCGATGATGGCGTCGAGCAGCGGGGTGATGTTGTCGGTCGGCTCGCGCCAGTCGGTGCTCATCCAGTTCTGTTTCGCCGAACCGTAAATCGTCGGGAAGTCGAGCTGATCTTCCGTTGCATCAAGGTTGAACATCAGGTCGAACACCATCTCGTTGACTTCGTCGGGACGGCAGTTGGGCTTGTCGACCTTGTTGATCACCACCACCGGCTTCAGCCCCATCGAAATGGCCTTTTGCAACACGAAACGTGTCTGCGGCATCGGCCCTTCGAAGGCATCGACGAGCAGCAGACAGCCATCTGCCATGTTGAGCACGCGCTCCACTTCGCCGCCGAAGTCGGCGTGTCCCGGAGTGTCTATGATGTTGATCTTCGTGTCTTTATAGTTGATCGACACGTTCTTCGAGAGTATTGTGATACCGCGCTCGCGTTCCAAGTCGTTGTTGTCAAGGATAAGCTCCCCGGTGGTTTGGTTATCTCTGAAGAGATGACCGGCGAGTAGCATCTTGTCTACAAGGGTAGTTTTGCCATGGTCCACATGGGCGATGATGGCGATGTTGCGAATGTTTTGCATTTGTTATTTCCTTTGATTTTGCAAAGTTACAAAAAATATGTTATACAACACACTTTTTATCCCCCTTTTTACAATCTTCCCCACCCATCACATGTTATTTCGGTTGGATTTTGGGGTTGGTGGGGATGGTGTCGCGTAGGAGGTCGCGGGGTGGCGTTGGATTGGTTTCTCTCTTTTTTGTCGATTTGGTTTTTGAGCCGTGGGTGCTACCTTTTCTGCGCTTACCGCCCTTCCCGGTTTTTCCCTTCTTCGTCTTGGTGGTGTCGGATTCGGCTGCCTTCTCTTTGGACTTGGATTGGGATTCTTTCCGGCTTTGGGTGGTGTCGCTCTTTTGCTCTATGGTTATGGTCACGTCGCCGGCGGCATCTCCGCTCACTCGGCTTCCGGCTATCAGATAGGTGATAACTATCAAGACGATGGCTATTAGGGCGATAACGCCTGCCCCTATGCGTTCGTTGCGCGATAATTTCTTCATCTTAGAATGGATAACCGATCGCCAAGTGGAAAGCAAAGGCATTCTTCGGCTTTATGTTGAAGTAGCCGCCGTTGCCCGTGTCGTAGGGGGCATGCACTCCATAGCCCAAGTCACCACGGATCACGAGCATGCCCAGGTCGACACGAAGTCCGATTCCCGTGCCGAGTGCCAGGTCTTTGAAGAAACGCTTGCCGTCGATGGTGCCTCCGGGGCGCTGTGGATCATCTTTTAGTAGCCAAATGTTGCCGGCATCGACGAAGAGTGCCCCATGGATGATGCTGAAGATCGGGAACCGATATTCGGCATTCATCTCGAACTTGAACGTACCGGTCTGGTCGAAGTATCCATTCTTGTCGCTCTTCGGCGCATGGTAACATCCCGGGCCGACCGACCGCACCGTGAAAGCACGTATCGAGTTGGCACCGCCGATATAGAACTGCTCGGAGTAGGGCACCTCCGAGGAGTTGCCGTAGGCATGAGCCCCGCCCACGAAGAGTCGCGCCACAAGCCAATGGTTAGTTCCGGCGATAAGTCGGCGATTATAGGTGAGCTGCGCTTGAGCCTTGACGAACTGTGAGAAGGGCATGCCGAAGAGTTCTTTCTGCCCCTTGACGCCACACATGCGCCAAAGCCCCCAGAAGATGTTGCCACCCTCTTTGACAGTGAATTGCAGGTGGAAACCATTGATCTTCTCCTTTTCGAGCCATTTGTCATAGTTGTAGGTATAGCTCATCTCCGGAATGAATTGGCTCTGGAAGCTGAGTGCCACCGCCGGATTCTCTCGCATGATCGAGTCGAAGGTCTCGGTGGTCTTCAGCAGCTTCGTATAGGATATTTTGAAGGGTGTAAACTGGTTGGTTACGTTGCGATTATGGTTCCAGTCGTAGGTGATGCCGGCAGAGAACTCCGCCATCCGGAAGTAGTGGGGTCGGTTCAGGAAGTCGGCTTTCAGCGAGATGGTGGTCCAGTTGAGCTCACGCTTGGTGCGGCGGATCCAGTTGGGCGCCAAGAGTCGCGGGAATGCCAACGAAGCCGAGGCCCCCAGCTCATAACTATTGAGCACCGACGATTTGTTCCTGCCGGTCTGCCATTCGTAGCTGCCGTTGAGTTGCACGTTGAGCACTTCAGCCCCGCCGAAGAGGTTATGGTGGGAGAGCCCGAAGATAAGACCCGGCCCGAGATAGGAGTTCGATTTCGAGGTGAGGTTCATCTCGATGGAGGCCTCTATGGGTCGCTCATAGCGACAGGTGATGTAGACATCGAGGGTGGGATTCTCATCGGTGGTGTCTGCCGGGATGGGTTGTATCTCGATGCTTCCGAAGATGCCGAGGCGCGAGAGGCGCGTCTGCGTACGGTCCATCTGCCGCACGGAGAAGGTGCGCCCCTCCCTGAAGCTGATGCAAGAGGGTATCAGGTTCTTACGAAGATGTTGCGGTCGATACACCACCAGTTCGCCACGCTCGGTCTGCAACGTGTCGGGCGTGCCGGGATTGCGCTTGCTGCGCCGCAAGAGGGTCGTGTGCACCTTGCCGGTCTTCCATTTTAGCGTGGCGAGATGGGGAGTCTTGTCCGACAATACCATCTTCAGCCCGATACTCTTAGGAGTACTGACACTGTCTGCAAGAAATTCGATATATTCGGGGCGGAAGTAATAATAGCCCTTGTTGCGCATGGCGTTGGCTATCCTCACACGTTCCGCTGAGAGGGAGTCAACACAAAATCTCTCACCCTTCACCAAGTAGCTGCTCATCCGCGCCACCGAGTCGATGAAGTGCTTGATTGCAGAACTGTCGTCGTTGAAATAGACTACAGTGTCGATAGAGTAGGGGGTGCCGGTCTCGACTTTGTAGTCGAGTTTACCCTTCTTCGACCCTTCGCGGTTAAGCAGTTCATAGCTCACCGAGGAGTCGAAATAGCCATTGTTGTGGAGGATGGATTTGAGCATCTTGAGGCGCGTATCCGGCTTGACATCGCTCACGAGCACCGGTTGTGCCACAAGTTTATCGTAGAGCCAACCCTTCAGACCCTTGGCGGAGTCATTCCAGTTGTTGTAGACCCAAAGCCCGATAGGTAGGGGACTCCTCTTATAGGGGGAGATCAGAGGCCAGGGATTGTTGGGCTTGACATTGACCGAGGTGGTAAGGTCGCTCTTCAATTCGTCGGGTAGCCGCTCACCCTCCGGAGCATCGATATGTATCGACATGCCATTGTAGAGCAGTTCGCCCTGAGGGATCCTCCGCGTCGTGGAGCATGAGGAGAGCATCATCACCACGACGGCGACGATCAGCAGCGTAATACACCTTATTATATATATGCTCTTATTTCTCATATTTTCTTTCTCGCCTCTCTCATCCTATTTGGTGTCAGGAGCTTTGACTCCGCTATTTATGCTGTCAAATCTTATCGGCAACGCCGTGCTATCGCTCTTCTCTTCGGCGGTAGGTGTAGTCTTCTTCTTGCGCTTGCGAAAGAAACTGAAAAATTTCGACAGTGTCTCGATGCGACGTTTCACCACAATACCGGCACCCATCTCCGTGATATCACCCTCCAGAATATTCTCGAAGTCGCTGTGACGGAAGAGCTTGGCACTCATATTGGTGCTCTGCGACTGCTTGATCACATATTCGAGGCTGACATCGCTCACAAGGTTCTGGGCTATGTCGCTATCGTCGGTGTCGGTGGAGTAGTTGCCCCCCACTTGTATCTTGAAGCGATTGTTGAAGAGGGTCTTCGATACCTGATAGCTATAGCTGGTCTCGGTGTTAGTGACGCCATCGGTAGTCTTGTCATATTGGTTGACGCCGAAACTGAGATCCACACCCTTGATAGCCTTGGCAGCCCAGGAGTTGAGCTGCGATTCCAAGAAGCTGTAGAGGATGTTCTCACCCGAGGTGTTGGTCTTGGTGTTCTGACCGGTATATTGCCCGTAGAGAAGCATGTTCATGGCTTGAGTCTGCCGCTGGTCGGCACTCATCGACTGCAACTCGTTCTGTATGGAAAGATCTTCGTTGGTCGAGAGGTCGAATGCCACGTTCAGGTTCTCAAGAGTGTTGGTGGCATGAAGTATGACATCGAAGTTGACCAGTCGGGAGTTAGAGCCGTCGTTGACATTGGCTTTCACCTTGTCGGTGGCGGTGATGTCGAGGGTCGGATTGAGCACATCTCCCATCCATGTGATCGAGCTATTGGGGTCGAAGGAGAAGTTCTTTTCACCCACCACCGGTATGGCATAGCGAGCATAACCCTCACCCAGTTTCAGCGTGCCGGTCATGGTCATGTCGCCCATATAGTTCTGGCTATAGTTGAGGGTGGCAGTGGGGTTGATTTCCACCTTGTCGGTGCCGTTGGATGATAGCAACACCGCTATGTGGGTGCCCGAAGCGATCTGCACTTGTGCCTTGATCTTCATATTGAGGGGCGATTCCACCACAGTGTCTTTCGCCGCCATGGCTGCGGAGTCGTTGTAGTTGACGAATCTTACCACGTCACTCTGCTCTTGTATCTGGAAATCTGCCGGTGCCATATTGAGCCGATAGGTGGCATCGGTCTTGTCGAGCACGCGCAGGTCGGCGTTGACGTCGAGTCGCTGCATCGGACCCTTCACTCCGGCGTTCAGCGTCAGGAAGATCTTGCCGTAGATGTCGCCACGCGAGCGGTTGTTGCTCTTGATAAGCTGGAACTCGGTGGCTGTCGCCTTCAGGTCGATCATCATCTTGTCGAAGTCTTGGATATCGACAGAGCCGTTGAGCTGCAAGGGATTGTCGTTGGCTCCATAGATGTCGAAATCCTTGAGGGATATTATATTATCCACCACCGAGAGTTTGTCGTCGGTCACCTTCAGCGTGGCATCAAATTGCGGGATCCGTGCCGTCACGGAGTCGAAACTCATCACACCATTGATGATTGGCTTGCTCAGCGAACCGCTCAGGCTCATATCTCCATTGATGTCGCCATCGAGCACGAGCATATTATCCAAGAAGCCGTTGGCAATGTCCAAGGGGAAGTGGGTCAGCGACATACCCACCGTGTCGGCACGAAGCTCTTGATTCTCTCCCGGCTTGAGGCTGATGTAGGTCGATGCCGCCTCACGGCCATTGATCTTGAGCCCGGCGCGAAGGTCGGTCGACATGTCAAATCCATATCCCGCCTTGAGGTTGAGGTCGAAGTCGCCTACACGCGCCTTCTCATAATAGAGGTCGTGGAGCGACACGTCGCCGCCACCCACGAATCTGTTGTCGTGATAGAGCACGCGCAGGTCGCTGTCGAGTGTGCCCTTCATCGGGGGAGCCACTGCCGACATGCGCAGGAAGTCTTCGATATGGAGATTGTCGATCTTCACCACAAGACTATTGCGCTCTTCCCGGTCTTTCTCGGTCTTGATCAGCACGCTACTCTCCGCCGATTTGGCTTCGAGTTTCGCCTCCATCTGCAAGTTCTTGAGGTTGAAGTCTACGTAGTTGTCCTTATTGAACGACCAGGGAAGATATGCTATCGTCGACTTCAAGGGGGTGATGTGGGCGGTGACGATCGAATCTTGCATCGCGGCGGTAAGACCTATGCGATACCCCTGCTCTCCCTTGATGTTCCACTGCTTGAGGAAGGCACTCATACGGTTGGCACCGGCATATCCGCTCAAGTCGACTTTGGCAAATTCGTCGAGCGTGCCGCGGCGGTTGCCCACATGCAGCAGATAGTCCACCATGTCGCCACGCTGATCGATGTCGAAGGTCACCGTGTCGATATTCGCTGCCCTGCTCTTGATGTTATATACCCCGACACGTCCATTGATCAGCGAGTCGACATTGCTGATCTCGGCATATAGCGTGTCGAGCTGTACACCTTGCGGCTCTAAGAATTGACTCAGCAAGCCTCGTCCCGAGGCGTTCAGCCGCAAGTCGAATGTCGGCAGTTCGTGGCTTATCTTGGTCATCTCTAGCGACTTGGCTCCCATCTGGCGGTTGACCTCTGCCATCACTTTATCCATCGAAGCCATCAGTCCTTTGAGTCCGGCTGCGGCGTGGAAGTCTATGTCGGTTTGCTGTGTCCGCAGCGCCAACTGCGTGGAGACCGGATCGCCGATGAATCGCAGGTCAATCCCTTCCGGCAGATTGATATATTGGCTGCCATAACACCCTGTGAGTGAGTTCGATCGCAAGTCGATGTCACACACCTCCATGTCGGGACTCATCGAGCCTTTCAGCGCGATGCGCCCCGAGGCGTAGCAGACGCTGTCGATCATGCCGAGTCGCTTCAAATCCAGATCGCGTATGTCGGCATCCAAGTCGAAGGAGTATAGCTCGGGATGAATCTCGCCGCTGCCTCTCACCATCAGGTCGAGCCCCGGATTCACAGAGTTGGCATCCAGATTGATAACCCCATTCTGGTCGATCAGCGCATCTATCCGTATGTCGCGAAGTGTCATCTGATTATAGTCGATGCGATCCACTCTGATCTGTGCATCTGTCACTGCCCTGCCGCTAATCGGGTTGAATCCTCTGCCGTTGGCGACGATGTTGGCATTCACCACGCCGATACCCATCGAGGGCATAAATTGCGCTACGTTGAAGTCGACGGCTGTCAGATCGGCGGAATATGTCTCGGGAGTCAGCGCCACCTTCCCCATAGCCGCCAAATTGCCTTGCGGCGTGGCGAGTCGAAAGTCAGCGCCGTAGGCGTTGCCATCGACTGTGGCGTTGCCGTCGATAGTGAGTGAGGGTATGGTGATGTCGTTGACGGCTATCAGCTTGGATGCTACGCTCGGGTCGTTGAGCACGCCGGCGAATTTGATGCGTGCCTGCATCTTGTTGATGTCTAATGGATTACGCACCATCCCCGAGGCGCCGATCTTTACCACTCCCGGCATATCGACATTTAGCCGCTCTGCCGTCAGCTCGCTGAGGCTGCCGTCGGCGCGGATGTCGAAGTTGAGCGGCTTACCTGCCGGCACCATGGCTGTTATATCTCGGAGCGCAGGCATGAAGGCATTGATGTCGGCAAGTCCGAGGTGCCCCTCTGCTGCCACCATCATGTCGGCATGAGGCTCAAGTGCCATCAGCGCAAAGGGCACGTCGGCATCGGCGTCGATGCTCGTATAGGGGGTGCGTATCGACAATTCTTGCAATTTCAGACCTATCGAGTCTATAGCCACCGTTCCCTCGCCATGCGTGATATGAAGACCGCTCCGCTCCTTGCCGATTAGTCGGGTGATGGGGAGGCGCACGGTAGAGGATTCGTTGTAAAATTCGCGAAGTCCTAACGACACATTCTCAAGTTGGATGTAGGAGGCATCAAAACCGGGTTGCGGCTTCGCATCCTTCACGGCGTAGAGCACACGCAGTGAGTCTGCCTCGATTTCATGGCCACGGATCTGCATCGGTGGACCGGTGGAGGGTGTCGGTGGAGGTGCCGGATGTGTCTTGATATATTCTGCGGTCGGCGTCAGATAGGTGATATCGCCACCTGCCAGCGAGGCGCGACGCCATTCCACAATATTCTTACCTAGGTCGATTTGAGCATCGTTCAGGGAGATGTGGCGCATCTTTAGATTGAGCGTGTCGATAGTCGGCAACATCGACATGCCGAAGGTGAAGTTTTGCAAGTCAAGGTCATTGGCTTTAATCACAAAGGGTGCCGACGATGATGCCGCCGTGTCGGGTGTCTCCTTTTTCTTCCATACATCCATATATAAGGAGACGTGGCCGTCGCGAAGTTGCGCTTTGTTGATCGAAAGATGGGAGGTGGCTATGTTCATCTCGCTCTTATCATCCACCTCGAGCATGCCGGCGCGGATCGCCATCACCATCGAGGAGTCTGCCGACACCATGCGGTAATATCCGTCATCGAGTCTTAGCGTATTAAGCTTGATATCCATCTTCAGGAGGGGCATCAGTTTCACATCAGCTATTGCCTCGCGGGCTTGAACCATCGTGTCGCCCGTAGCCTCCACTACAGATACATCTTGTAGATGCACCCGGATGGGAAAGGAGAGGCGCAACCGCCCGATGTTGATATCCATACCGGTCTTCGCTTTTACCTGCCGAGTGGCTACTCCGACGGCGAAATCCTGAATCGGTGGAATATAGAGCATCACCGGTATAAGCAACACGAAGACTACTATGGCGAGTAATACCCTCAGCACATAGTTATACCATCTCCGTGGCTTGCCTCGCCGGCGGGGTGTTTCGTCGCTTTTCGGCGTCTGCTCTTCCTCTATATTCTGTAGATCCGCTTCCTCCATTCGTTTACGGGATAGTTAAGACTGATTTTGTTTGAAAAACTACATAATTTGCCTAACAAACTACAAAGTTAACATTTTTCAGAGATTTTTTCTCTATTACCCCCTTATTTTGTGTAAATACTTTTTAATTTCAAATATTTTTCTTTTATTTCAAATATTTTTCTCGGAAATTTGGTGGTTTCCCAAACTTTTTGTAATTTTGCCGAGTCAAAACGGGAAAGTGCCCCTCGGGGAGTCGTTTTGAAGACATATTTACTTGAAATCAGACGGAGCGGAGGCTTCGAAATTTCAAGTTCTTTCGTAAGAAATATTTGCTTCAGTAGCTCAGTTGGTTAGAGCACCTGACTGTTAATCAGGGGGTCGTTGGTTCAAGCCCATCCTGAAGCGCCACTAAACTTACGATTTTGCTTCAGTAGCTCAGTTGGTTAGAGCACCTGACTGTTAATCAGGGGGTCGTTGGTTCAAGCCCATCCTGAAGCGCCACTAAACTTACGATTTTGCTTCAGTAGCTCAGTTGGTTAGAGCACCTGACTGTTAATCAGGGGGTCGTTGGTTCAAGCCCATCCTGAAGCGCAAAAGAGAGTCGCCACCGCGACTCTCTTTTTTATTTTTTTCCTTACATTTTAGGAACGCGCTATTACAATAGTTTTGCTCTTAGTTTTTTTATTTTCTAAAAATTTTTTAAATTTGCAGAGTGATATTATTTGTGCTAAAATCATATAATTAAATAATTTACTTTCTTATTTTTAACCTTCCATGAAAATATGAGACAATTTTACCGATTGCTGCTGAGTGCTGTGATGGTCATATCAGCACTGGTCATGTCAGCTGCCACTTTCGTCGGAAATCGCACCGATTTTCGCGATGAGACGATTTATTTTGCGATGACCACTCGCTTTTATGATGGCGACCCCACCAACAATACCTATTGTTGGGATGGTGTGCTAAATGTCAATGACCCGGAGTGGCGTGGCGACTTCCAGGGGCTTATCGACAAACTTGACTACATAAAAGCCCTCGGTTTTACCGCCGTCTGGATTACTCCTATCGTGGAAAATGGATCCGGCCTCGATTACCATGGCTACCATGCTATGGATTTCTCCAAGATCGACCACCGCTATGTGAGCAAAAGCTCAACCGATGCTGATGCCGAGGTGGCGTTTCAGACACTCATTGATGAAGTGCACAGCCGAGGCATGAAGATCATCCTCGACGTGGTGCTTCAACACACAGGCAATTTCGGCGAAAGCCACCTCTGCAAAATGTTCGAGAAAGACTATACCCAAGATCTCGGCGATATCTATGCCTCAATGAAGGTAGTGCCGCAGTGCGAAGGTGGTATGCTACCCGAAAATTACGCCTCTCTTAAGCCCGGTGACCAGTATAACGCGCGTCTGGCACTCATGAAGAATACTGACTATACCAACAAAGACTCCCACAACTATTGGCACCACAAGGCTTGGTTCGACTGGGATGATCCCTCCCGATGGTGGGGGCAAATCGCCGGTGACTGCGTTGACCTTAACACCGAAAATACGGCTGTAAGCTCATATATCGTGGATTGCTACTCACGCTTTATCAAGATGGGCGTTGACGGCTTCCGTATCGACACCGCCGGTCATATCCCACGCCTCGCTTTTAACAATAATTTCTTGCCTCAACTCTGTGACGCTGCCGAGTCTGCCGAAGCTAAAGCAAAGCGCGGTAATACTCCTTTCTTTATGTTCGGTGAGGTGTGCGCTCGCTCTATGGAAGTGATCTATCGCGGTGCTAACTACAACTGCTCTCCTTGCTATTACACTTGGAAGGAGTCTAAAGACTATCCCTGGGATTATGACGCATCTTCTTGGGACGACGTGGTGGCTATCCCAACTCCCACCGAAGGCTCACACGACTATGAAACCGTCAGCGGCCATATCAACTGGGAATCTGTATTGCAACAAGGTACAGATGACTTGGGCCACTCTGATGAACTCTTACGTCGCAGTGATAATGCTCTGCTCGATGGTAACGACTACCACACTCCCGACTATTCCGATTTCTCCGGAATGAGTGTCATCGACTTTGCAATGCACTGGAATTTCAATAGCGCTGCCGGCGCTTTCGGCGTTCACACTCAAGATTATCTCTACAATGATGCCACTTACAATGTGGTATATGTCGACTCTCACGACTATGCCCCCGACAGCAACTATCGTTTCAACAAAGACCAAGCTACTTGGGCGGAAAACCTCTCGCTGATGTTTACTTTCCGTGGAATCCCATGTATCTATTACGGCTCTGAGGTTGAGTTCCAGAAGGGCAAGGATATCGACAAGGGTGCCGTGCTCGCTCTCAAGGAGACCGGTCGTGCATACTTCGGAGGTTATATCGAAGGTGATGTTACCGTCTCCGATTTTGCCGAATATAGCGATGCCACCGGTAATATGGCCTCGACTCTGACTTATCCCTTGGCTCGCCACATACAGCGCCTCAATAAGATACGTGCTGCCGTGCCTGCTCTCCGTAAAGGTCAATACTCCACCGAAGGCTGCTCGGGTAGCTTGTCGTTCAAGCGTCGCTATAAAGATAGCTCTACTGACTCCTACGTTTTGGTGACTATCTCCGGCAATTCTACTTTCACCAATATCCTTAATGGCACATACGTCGATGCAATCACCGGCGATGTGAAGGTCGTGACCGACGGCACCCTCACCGCGCAATGCTCCGGCAAGGGTAATATGCGTGTCTATGTGCTCAATGGTCCCGGCAAGATTGGCGAGGATGGAAAGTATCTCTATGACACCGTCTCTGTCGATCAGCCTTGGACCACATGGCCCGATGAAACCATGCCTGATGAAACATGGACTGTGAAGCCTAATCCCGGTCAGGGTGGCGGTGGCGGAGATACTCGCGTCGAACCCGACCCCGTGATTGAACCTGTGCTCGAATCAGGTGAGCAAGCCATCTTTCTCTATCACGAGTCTTGGAGCAATGCCACCGTTTGGGTATGGAACGGCTCTACTAATTATACCGGCGGTTCTTGGCCCGGTCAGAAACTCCAATACCTTGGTAACAATATGTATAAGTGGACTTACTCCGGTTCTGACCAAATCCCCGAAGGCTCTCTGATCATCTTCAGCAATAATGGCAGTGAACAGTCTCCCGGATCCGACCAGGGCGGTTATAACTTTGTCAATGGCGGCGTCTATAAGATTGGCACTTCTCGTGATCCGTATGAAGTGATCGATGCTTCGGGTCTCAGCGTCCGTATTTCTCCAAATGGCGGCTCGTTTGTGAACACTCAAGATGTTACCATCAAGGCCTTCAACGCTACTTCTGCTTGGTATAAGGTGGGTGATGGCAATCAAATTCCTTTCACCGATTCCGCTACTTTCACTATCGGTGATGATATGAATGTCGGTGAGTCTGTCACTGTGACTTGGAACGCTACTAACGGCTCTGATACTAAGACCGGTTCTGCCACATTTACTAAGGTGGAGAAACAAAGCACCGAGTGGCACATCTATTTCGACAATTCTACAGCCAACTGGTCGAAGGTGAATTGCTATATCTATGGCAGCAATGAGTGCAATGAGATCACCGGATCTTGGCCCGGTGCGGCTATGACATTCAATGGTCAGTATTATGAATATGTGGTGGTGACTGACGGAGCTCTCAATGAGTGCAATGTTATCTTCAACAATGGCAGTGGCACCCAGACCGGGGACAACGTGAAGATCCGCAACTACGGAGTCTATAACCAGAATGGAGATACCGGTCTTACTTCAGGTGTGGCTAAAGTTGTCATCGACGATGCTAACGCCCCTGTAGAGTACTATAACCTCCAGGGTATCCGCATCTCACGGCCTATATCTTCCGGAACTTACATAGTCCGTAAAGGTAACAAGGCATACAAAGTAATCATTAGATGATTACTCCACGATAAGGATATCTATTACCAATGTAAAGAGGGACTGTGTCAAATTGACACAGTCCCTCTCTTATGGAAACATCTTTCTTATGGAAACATCTTTCTTATGGAAAAAATCTCTCTTTTGGTAAAAAATAAAGAGATTGCGTCTGTCTCGACACAATCTCTTTGAGATCTGAAGCGTTTCCGAATTACTTGCGGATACCCAGCTCCTTCTTGGCGATGATCGCACGATAGCGATTGATGTCCTTGCGGATCAGGTAGTCAAGAAGGCTACGACGCTGACCTACAAGTGCCTTCAAGGCACGTGCTGTAGCGTAGTCCTTGTGATTGTTCTTCAAGTGCTCTGTGAGGTGCTTGATGCGTACAGAGAACAATGCAATCTGGCTCTCAGGGCTACCGGTGTCGCCGGCGCCTGTGCCGTAAGTCTCGAAAATTTTCTTCTTTTCTTCTGCTGAAAGATGCATAATTGAGAGATTTTGGAAATGATTAAATTATGAATACTTTTTCCGGAAAAGCCGCCATAATCATGCCCCTCGCGGCGACATAATTTACATAGCTCTCTCTGCCATGGGCACTTTTCCCCGAAAAGCACCGCAAAATTACAAAAAAATTTGCAAATCACAAAAATTTCCATTAATTTTGCGCTCGCAATTATGCCGAAAGGCTCAGTAAGTGCTGCTATTCTGCAGACGCCTTGTCGGTTCGATTAAAAACATAATTTATCAAATGTACGCAATCGTTGAAATTAAAGGACAGCAGTTCAAAGCCGAAGAGGGCAAGTTCTTGTATGTCCACCACCTCGGTGATGAGGTGAAAGAGGGTGACGCCGTTTCTTTCGACAAGGTGCTCCTTCTTGACGCTGACGGTGATGTTAAAGTCGGCGCTCCTGCCGTAGAAGGCGCTAAAGTGGAATGTGAAGTCCTCCTTCCCCTCGTCAAGGGTGACAAGGTGATCGTCTTCAAGAAAAGACGCCGCAAAGGCTATCGTCGCCTCAATGGCCATCGCCAACAGTTCTCAAAAGTGTTGATTAAAAAAATTGTAACCGCTTAAACCAAAATAGAAAATGGCACATAAAAAAGGTGTCGGTAGTTCTAAGAACGGCCGCGAATCAGAAAGCAAACGACTCGGTGTGAAAATTTTTGGTGGAGCGAACTGCAAAGCCGGTAATATCCTCAAGCGCCAACGTGGCACTGTTCACCATCCCGGTCTTAACGTCGGTATGGGTAAGGATCATACCCTCTTCGCCCTTATCGATGGTGTAGTCGCTTTCACCACCGGCAAGAATGGCCGCAAGTTCATCAACGTGCAGCCCCATCAAGCTTAACTAATCCCTACCCCTCAATAAAATAGGCTAAGCCATCTCGGCTTAGCCTATTTTGTCTTCTACCTATAGTGAGCGCGCTACACTCGAGCGCGCTCTTACCTTAACTTACCTTATCACAATTTTATCTGTCTTCTTGCCTTGCTTGCGGATGTAGATGCCCGGGGCAAGTCCTTTGTTATATATTCTTATGCCGGATATGCTATATATCTCGATAGATTCTTCTTGATCTGTCTTAATCTCAGATAGGGCAGAGGTGTCGATGTCGCTGAAGAGCATTCGGTTGGTGTTTGCCACCTCACAGTCTGCCGCATCCTCGCTGTTGTAGTTGGCGATGAATGCCACTACCTCCATATTCTCTCTCACCCAGGTGTCGGAGAGTGCAAACTCACACTCATAGCTATAGTCGTCGCCATCGAAGGTCAACGCATCGCCCCATGTCGAGTTCACCGCACGATTCACATGATTGTGGATATATGTGCCGTCGGCTCCCGCCTGTGATCGAGCTTGGATGTTGTTTTCCACGAGCATCACCGTGATGGTCGGATTCTCACAGAGCTGTTCCATAGATTTCGACCCCTCGACTGTGACATGAAGCTTGTTGTAATCGTCGGCATCATAATATGCGTTGATATTGAGCGATACGAATGCCGGTGCTGCCAAGCAGTTATCCCAGTTGGTCGCCAACTCGCTCTGCGACGAAGGGCAGAATGCCAAATATTCACCCTCGGCTTGCTTGCGATCGGTGATCACCGCCGGAGCGAAGGTCTCGCCGCCTCGGTTGTAAAGCCACAAGTATTTGGCGTCAAACGATGATGTGAGCCAATCGGTGTAGAACCCGACATGGTGGCACACCACGATCACATCTTCGGCATATTTCTCCTCTTCCAAGAGATTGTGCATATAGTTGGCTACACGAGGACAGTTGGGGCATCTCTCAGTAGTAAATTCCTCAACCAAGATGCGTCGCGCGAAGTCATGCTGCACGATCGCGAACTCGCGAGTTATCTCGTTGTCGCTCATATCCTCATCCGTGCCTTCGGTCAGATTCTCCACTCGGATGGTCACAGCGCTGCTGCCGGTGCCGATCTCTGTGATGCCCGGAGTGAGCACGACATTGAATTGATACGACTCGTTGTAAGCCACTCCACCCTCTACATCTACATGTACTCGCGAAGTCTCTACATTATCGACAAGTGCCACAACGTCAAAGCCGCTGATAGTATAGGTGGCAAGATTCTTGACTATACCTGCTACGTCGAAGTTGCCGCGGTCGATGATATACACATCAGGCACTGTCACATCAGAAAGCAGAAGATTATATTTCGGCAAGCTTTCGCCTCTGAGAAGTCCCTCCACAGAGAGGGTCAGTTCCGATGAACGGTCTTCCCATTCACCCTCACCGAATTTCAACCAACAGGCGTTGGCACAGGGCTGACTGATTGCCGCCACACCGAATGCCGAACCCTTCTGATGATAGGTATAGCCGATGTAGAGTCCCTCAGTGTTGCCCGACTCGAT
Organism: Lepagella sp.; assembly: GCA_051878555.1. Lineage (GTDB taxonomy): Bacteria > Bacteroidota > Bacteroidia > Bacteroidales > Muribaculaceae > Lepagella. Next base: position 39,349 of record JBJEKI010000029.1, read on the forward strand.
ATGGTATGGCTCGCTGAATGTAACAGTGTTCCATCCCTTTACGATCTTTTGATCGGTAGTCGTAGTAATGGTTGCCTCTGCCACGTTCTCCCCATCTAAGGAGGTGCGTAGCCATACGGTCAGCTCATCGATGTTGAGCTTCGACGCCAATCCGGCATTCACCGATACGATATCATTGCCGGCGTAGGTATTAACCGTTCCTGCCGGAATATAGATCGCCGCCTCAACATTGGCGTTGGCTTCCGAATAGGAGATCTCTCCCTTCTCCGGCAACTGACCGTTGCAGTATCCGATATTCATATCAGATACTTGAGCATATCCGACCCCGCTAAGGGTCAGATATGCTGCTAATGTTATAAGTGTTCTTTTCATTTCTTAACTGTGATCTTGCGTGTTGCTACTCTGCCATCCTTATATGTCACCTTCACGATGTTGATGCCATCTTCGAGCGAACGGAGGCGGATACCATTCACGTTGTAAATCTCTGTCTTGGCTACGTTGCCATCGGTGATAATGTCGACTACCTTGCTGCCTCCAGACATCTCTGCCCATTTATCCATGGTGTATACGAAGATGTCGTCAATCTTGAGAACATATTGTCCTTCGCAGTCATGGTGACGGAAGCAGAGGTAGATATCCTGTCCGGCATAGTCTGTCAGATCGAGCGTGTTTTCTACCCATTCATCATGTGATTCTGCCTCAAGGGTTTCGGAGAAGAGCGAGGTCAGTTCTGCAAGTCTCTCCGGATCTTCTATATCCTCAGACTTAGCTGCATATACGCTATAGTGCTCGGCATAGCGCTCATGGTGGTGGGAGGCTGCATACCAGCGGAGCATTGCACCATCTTCCGGTACACTTACCTGCGGCGAGAAGAGCCAGTTGTCAGGTTCGATGCCTCCGGTATAGTACGAGTACGAGGGTGAACCGAAACATTCTTTACCGCCATGCACCCATTCAGGATTTTCACCCCAAAGGTTATAACCAAGATTCCAGCAGTCGCCATCTTTGTCGGCATCATAGAAGCTCCAGCCGTAGGCCTCATCTTCCACGTCGCCTGCCAAAAGGATGCCATCCATCGACAGTGTGTTGCCATGACATGTGATCACTACATCGCCGGCGTTGGTCTTAAAGGTCACTTCACCCTCAAATTCACCCTCTTCTGTCGGGTAGAACCAGAGTCCTACTTGCAGTTTCTGGTTGAATTGAGCCTTGTTGTAAGTGGGGATTACTCCATAGAAGGGCTCGCTTGCCACTGCCTCGGTTACTTCGAGCTCGGAGCTACCGGTATTCTTCAGAGTCACTATTGCTGTTGCGTATCGCTGAGGTCCAACATATATCTCGTCAAATGTCACATCAGTTACATCTGCCTCTACGGCATGCTCTTGGAAGTCGCGAAGTGTGAGCTTAAGGTTGGAGATCTCTACACGGTCTTTCTCTGAGATGATGCCATCACCATTCTTGTAGAAACCGAACTTGATGTAGTGATCACCCGGAACTGAGATCAGATAGGGTGCCCAGAACTCATCGGAACCGAACTTGGTTTCGCTGTCTGCCGGACCTTCTCCATAGACTTGTGTCATAGCGGAGTTCATCGGGTGTTTGATCTCGAATGTCGCATAGTCGCCTGCCCAATAATATTCGGGATCGGGTGACGAACCATAGCAGTAGCCATCCCAGCTGATGTCAGCCACTTTGCCTTCGGGCACGGTGAAGTTGATTTGTACCCACGAGGTGCATGCCTGTGTATCGGCTTCGTCGCTGTTGGCGTTGTAAATCACTCCATCCTCGGTAATCTCAAATGGATATGAGGAGTCGGTAGTGATGCTTGTCACGAGGTCTGAACCCTCGGTGATGAGTGCTGAGAAGTCTGCCATCTTCCGTACAAGGGCTGTCACTTCGGCTGTGTATGTGCCGGCTGTTGTCTCCATTGTGATAGTGGCATCATATCTGCCGGGTTCCGATGCGTTGAGCATTACCGGAATTTCGACAGTCTCAAGAAGTCCTGCTTGTGATGAGGGACATGTGGCTGTAATTGCCGAGTTGCTGCTTGTCACATTGTTGATGCTCAGAGACTCTGTACCTCGGTTGCGGATCACGATAACTCCCTCTCCGCTCACAGGATTCTCATCGAGGATCATATAGTTGCCAAGATTCACTTCAGGAGTCTCAACTTCGGCTGCTTTCGCTTCTGCCGGTGTGTTAACAAGTTCAAGATCATATACATAGAGACCATTGTTGGGGTCGCCGGTATAGTAGTAGCCATCATATTGGAAGATAACATAGTGTGAACCGGGATCAAACTCATATTGGTTGCTGATATCGGCACTGCCGGTCTCTGTCAGCCATGCCGGTGATTGGGTAGAGTCGATAAAGACGCCTCCCGCATTCTGATACCAGTAACCGGTATTGGTGGTATACCCCTTCCAGGAGAATGTGCCGACGTTACCTTCCGGAACTTCAAAGTAAACTTCCAGCTTGGAGGTGCCATATCGACCATCAGTGGTTGAGCGTGCTACGGTCTGCTCTTCGACTGTAGTAATCTCGAAGGGATAGTCAAGTGTAGTCTTGAAGGTGAAGTCTCCGGCTTTTACCACCGGCGAGTAGTCGGGAATTGCTTTTACCTTGCCGAAAAGCAATACCTGGATTGCCTCCGCCGAGGTGTCTTCTGTATCATAGTCGATAGATGCCAAACCCTCATAGTCGCCTACATTGTCGGCGCGGAAGGTGAAGTTGAGGGTCTGAACAGTCTTTGCATCGATTGTGCCCGTTGCCGGATCTGATGTATATGCATTGTCGTCTGCCTCTACCGTAACAGCGAAGTCGGCCGAGGCGTTGCTGACATTGATCACACTGAATTCAGTGCTCTTTGGCGTGTCGGGATAGGTCTCGCCGAGATCGTAGGAATTGTTGAAGGCGATCAATTTAGGCTGATCTCCCGCTATGTTGGCATAGAATTTACGATATATGCATTGTGCTCCATAGTTGGTGCTTCCGTCATTGGTATAATTGTAAATACCGAAGTTCTGACCGGTGGTCATGACAGTCAAATCTTCATTGACGTTGAACACCAACTCATCGGCAGGGATTAATTTTCCATCCGAAGTCACTTCGCCGGCGAGCACTACACAAGTGTAATAACTGCCGATAGTACCGGCTATCGTCGCCTCGCTAAATACATCGGAGGTCGGGATGGTGATCGTATGCGCCTCGGCATCATACACACCCTCTACATCATAATCCACACCCTGCGACCAGCTCGTCGATTGTGCCTCAAGATTGAAGAAGTTGCTGATCACTGCCTGTGTGCCGTTGATTTTTACACCTATGTTATAGGTTGTGATCTCGCCACCTTCGAAGTTGAAGGCATAGTTCTTGTGGAATTTCTGACCTACTGCGAAGAACTCTTGTGTCTCTGCCTCTTCTTCGCGCGAGATAAGTGTGTTGACTCTTACTCGCGGCTTGGGTGCTGTCGCTTTGCTCTGTGGAGTTTCCAACTTCTCCAAAGGTATCTGATAATTCAGATTCCAAGGATCAAAGTTCTTGGGTAGAGGATAGGCTTCCGACGGCGTTGCCGACCAGGCTGTCGCCGTGAGGAAAAGTCCCATGAGTAGTAAACCTGTTTTCTTCATAGACATTAAAGTTTATGTTGGTGAATAATTTGAGTTCTGATTTCACCGCCAATTTAATGTCTCTTTTTGAATCAGTGCAAATTTTCGGTCGTGTAATTCGTAAATTGACGTTTTTAATTGTCTTTTTGTTATTTTTCACGCTCGTTTATTCATCTTTTCCACCATTTTCACGCAGATCTTTGACATTTTGTCTAAATACGGAGGGTGCCATGCCCGTCTTCTGTCTGAATAGGGTATAGAAGGCTGATGTGGTGGAAAAACCGACCGAAAAACATATATTTTTCAGCGGCTCGTCGTTGTCGGGATTCGATAGCAACTCTATCGCCTCTTTGAGCCGGAAGGAGTTGATGTAGACCGGAAAAGAGAGACCCGATTGCTCGTTGACCACCTGCGAGAGATAGGTGCGATTCGTATTGAGCATCTCTGCCGCTTTCTCTAAAGAGAGGTCGCTGTTGCGATAGATCTTTTCGTCGGTCATCATCCGGTTGAATCGTGTGAACAGTTCCGACTGCTTGTCATCGGTAAGTCCACTCGGTGCCGATGCCGGCTTGTGGTTGAGTGCCTCTTCGAGTCGGGCTCGCAATTCTCGCTCAGTCTCCAATGCCTCCAAGTATCTGCTCACCGTCTCTTTGTTGAGTCGCATCTTCTTGCGAGTGCGCAAGTAAGCCATGATGCCGGCGATGATTAGCAATACCAAGGCTGCCGCTACTGCCACGATGATCCAGTTGCGCTGGATCAACGCCATCCGTTGCGACGCGTTGATGCTCTTCTCTTCCGCAATCCGATAGCGAAGATCGAGCAGAGCAAATTCTTTCGCTTTCGCTTCCGTCACTTGCCGCTGGTAGGATTCGTTATATTTCTTGTAGTTCTCCAATGCTTTGGAGATATCTCCCATATATTCATAGCAGATAGAGAGATAGTAGTATACCTCAGTGTTGAAGATGCTGATCTTATATTCATCCGATAGTCGGAGGGTCTCTTCGAGATTCCGGGTCGATTCGTCGAATCTGCTTTGATCCATCAGATACTGAGCGTAGCATATTCGCGCATAGATCTTGTCGTAGTTGCTCGTCTCCGGCAGGTCTCCAAAACTCTTCTTGTAGTATTCTTCAGCCTCTTTAGGCTGTTTCAAACTCTTGTAAATATCGCCATAGAAGGAGTAGAGATATGATTTCTCCGATTCCATTTTTAGTGTCTCAGCGATCTCTTCACCCTCTTTGAGATATTTCAGAGCCTCGGTAAACTTCTGCTGATTGTAGAGGTAATTGGCTATATTACATGCGGTTACATACATGCTGGGGAGCTCGTTTGCCTTTTTGGCGCGTGAGTATGCCTCAAGAGCGTAGGTATAGCCGGATGCCTCTTTTGTGGTGAAGTAGATGCTCGAGAGCAGATTGAGAGAGGAGATGATAGCATGCTCATCTTTTATTTGCTTGGCGGCATTCAGCTTCTTGAATGCGTAGAGCGAGGCTTGCGAGTAGTCGCTGCCGATGAAGTGGTTGTATAGCGCTAAGGGATGTGCCAGGATTATGACGCTGCGCCAGTCTTGTGATTTCTCTGCCTCTTCGACTCGCTCTTGCAAAGCTCCGATGCGGGCGGTGATGTCCACCGTGTCACGCATGCAGATGATGCCTCGTAAGATGTAGGACTCGCCATAAAGGATAGCCTCCTTACAGCCTTCTGCCTCCCCTTGGCGCTTCAGCTTTTCACCCTTTTCGCGGGTCATAGTATATTTTCTCAACATTGCCGCTTGCTCACACTCTTCAAGCAGCATCTCATCTTTCTCTGTAAGGCAACCGGCATAAATCTCCGGACCTATTGCCATCGACAATATGCCTAACATCAAGAGTATTAATGTTCTATATGTTTTGTTCACCAAACTGTCTATTAGTTGCACCTCTAAGTGCATGTATAAGTTTACTTTCCTCTGCAAATTTACAAATTTTTTATCATTCCCACAAAAAGCAATTTTTTACCCCTCCAAAATTCTCGATTTGGTGCAGAAACCACGCTCTAAAATTCTCGATTTGGTGCAAAAAATCGTTTAAAAATTCTCGATTTGGTGTAGAAACCCCGTTTTAAAAATCTCTATTTGGTGCAAAAAATCGTTTAAAAATTCTCGATTTGGTGTAGAAACCCCGTTTTAAAAATCTCTATTTGGTGCAAAATGTTCTGGAATAATTTGTCTATTTGCCAATAAAATAGTAATAAACACCTTGTCGCTGATGGTCGTTACGATTATATTGAGACAGGTTCGATGGTTAGCATCAATGAGAATACACAAGATATACTTATCCCTTCTGAGGAGCGTCCTATTCAGATGAATCCGATGGATTTCGAGGAGTTCTTATGGGCTTTAGGAGATGAGATGACTTGGCCTTTCATCAAACATTGCTTTGAAAAGAAAATGCCGATGGGACCGATGCATCGCAAGGCAATGACTCTTTTTCGACAATACCTCGTGGTTGGCGGTATGCCTCAAGCTGTGGCTAAGTTTATAGAAACCAAGAATTTTCAAAAGGTCGATGTCGTGAAACGCGACATTTTATCGCTCTATCGCAAAAGTATTGATAAGCATGTTAAAGGCTATACTGAAAAAGTAAAAGCCGTCTGGGATCAAATCCCCGGTGAGCTGCAAAAGCATGAAAAGAGATTTAGAGCGCGTTCCTTAAATTTTTTGGGTCGTAGAGGTCGTAGCCTTGAGTCGATTTTGATTACTTGATGAAAGGAGCATACGCACGTATGTGACTGAAAGCAAGTGATCAAAAGCGGCCAAGGATACGAGACTCGGGTAATTTCAACGATCCATAGAATCTCGGAATCGCAAATTTAAATTAACATTTTGTTAACATTATTCTATAAAAAAGTTAAAATGATCACAAAATTAGCAATAAATATTGGTAGATTTAGTTACCATTGCCCGGATCTTTTTGGCATATTTCGAAACTCACATCGGTTACAATGCACGCATTGCGCCCGCTGTGACTTTCAAAATCTGCTCAAAAATATCCGCCTCTACGGCCCAAAAAATTTAAGGAACGCGCTCTTAAACTCGCTGACATAGAGCAGGGGACTCGATATAGAAGTTATGAATCTTCCTTCCTTTGGCTGAATGATGCAAAATTTGTAAATACCTGCTATTGCGTCACCGAGCCTCAGGTAGGTATGAACCTTATCTATGCTCCTCATCACAGCCGCATTCTTCATAGCCCTCCGGAGAATCCGCGGTGAGAATGACTTGAAGGAATAATCTTTCGGCTATAGTCACAGTCGGATGTACTATACAATAATAGGGGCAGTGTCTGCAATGACACTGCCCCCGCTTCGTTTAGGTATTAGGTTCTCTTTTTAAACTGATGTTGATTGAACAGCATTCTCTCTCCTCTTAGTACACTGTGTTCTGAGGATCGAAGTTGGTCCAGCCACTCAGCCAGTTGTCTGAGCCATCTTTGAAGGCGCCGATATATCCACCCTTGCCATCGCTCAGTGTCGATGCCGGACAATAGTTCTGACCTACTCCCATCGGGTCGGTAAGACCTAACTCTGCCTCTGTCATACTCTTGTTGTTGGGATTAGACAGGAAGTAACGATGTGAGTAGGAGAGCTGACTCTTGTCCTCAGTGCCGGTGGCAAAGTCGTAGAAGTAGTCTTCGTAGAGCTTGTTCTTGTCTGAGCCAAGGATATCCATGCCTGCCAATATCACATTGTCGATCACAAATTCACCATTCTTGGCATATTGCACGGTGTTACCCTTCTCGCCGTCGATGATTAAACCGATGGGATAACCCACTGCCAAACTGTTCTTGACATTCAACTTACTGCTACGTCTGATCTGCATAGCTGACTGGAACTTGCCAAGCTTCGAACCATTGTCGGGATATACGCTGCCGGCTGTGATATAGTCAGAGCTGTTGACAAAGTCACTATTACGAGCCGTCTTCGGACCGATGAAGGTAACATGACTGAAAGTAGCTGAGGTGAAGGGAGTTGTCTCCGCACCACTTGCATTGTTATCGCTCTCAAAACCATTAGACTGCGATGTGTCGGCGATGCGAGGATCACGCACTGACAAGCAGTATTCCACGTTGCCGCTGAAACCATTGTCGGTATCAAATTCATCATCCCAACCTTTGAAGGCTACCAAGTATTTGCAATCTACTGCGCCGCCAAACCATTCGAAAGAGTCGTCGTTGGAATATGACACCTGGATGTGGTCGATTGTTGTGCCTTTACCTACTGAGCCGAAGGTCACACCATTGATTTCCTTGTCTGTATCGAAGGGATAGCCGGCAAATTCCACGCGTACATACTGGTAGATACCGGAGTTGTCGTTGTCATCATCGCCTCCGTGGATCGTGGTCGGACCACCCTCGATCTGCATGGTCTTCTGATTGTTGCGTGCTTTACCGCAGATGATCAATCCACCCCAGTCGCCGGGACGACGTGATCCGGGTGCTTGTGCCGAGGTCATAACGATAGGCGCATCTTTGGTGCCCTTCATCTCTACATATCCACCCGGCTCTACGATCAGTGCTGCCATGGTCTGCTTGTCGCCCTTGATCACTGTGCCGGCAGGAATGCGAAGCTTGGCTCCGGCATCTACATAGATCCATCCCTTCATCAGATAGGTCCCCTTCTCGAGTGTCACATCGCCGGTGAAGTGGAAGTTCTGGGTGCCGTTGCCCAACTGAGTCCCCTCGTTGAAGAGGATGCCCGCACTGTAGGCCACGTTTCCCTTGTAGGTCACCTCCGGATCTACAGGTTTCGGTGTCTCCGGATCTTTGTTGTCATCTGAACAGGATGTTAAGGTGAGTCCCAAACCCATGGCAAGGATAGCCATGGAAATCTTGAAGCTTTCTTTGATCTTCATTGTCTTAAAAGTTTTGGTTGTTTTCTGCTTTTATTTTATTTCTTCTTGTTATCGTGTGCATCAGAATGTGTATCCGACGCTGAGATTGAATGTCTGTCCCGGTCGATAGCTGCGTGTAGTCTCTTCGATCTTCTTCGCGCCGCTCGGTGTCTCCACCTCTTCGATCTGCTTGAAGATGTATCGCTGGGCTATAACGTCGCGTACCGAAAGCTTGATATTCCATTTGCCGAATTTCTTCGACACCGACAGGTCGAGACTGTTGCGGGGCATCTCGTAGGAGTTGGGTATGTTGCGCGCCGTGCCGTCTGATGCCGTGCCATAGCGGTTGCCCACACCGATGATTCGCTTGCCGATGATGTTGTAGAGCACTGCCGCATTCCAGCCATAACGCTCTTCACTATAGAAGATGCCCGTGTTGATAAGATAGGGCGATTGCCCCTGCATAGGGCGGTCGATGTTGTTGCCCGTGCCGTCGAACTGAACCTTGCTCTTAATCAGCGAACCATTGAACGACCAGGAGAAACCCTTCAGTCCGATGAAGTCAAGACTCTTGCGGATATCCACCTCGATACCATAGTTGTTGGCACCTAAGGCATTGATATATGAGTAGATAAGGTCGGTGCCGCCAGCCACCGTATATGTCCATTCGATGGGATTGCGGAAGTGCTTGTAGAAGAGCGCTACCGAGATGGTCTCTCCCTTGCTCGGATACCATTCCCAGCGGAGGTCAACATTGTCGATATATGCCGCCTTCAAGTCAGGATTACCCATCACGTTGCTGCCCAAGTCGAAGTCGTAGTAGACTGAGGAGGAGAGCTCTCGGAACTCGGGGCGGTTGATCGACCGACCGTATGCCGCCCGGATCTGATGCTTGTCGTTGAGATGATAGGTGATATTGACCGAAGGAAAGAAGTCGCTATAGTTGTAGTTGGTCTTCTGTAGACTCTCTTCGAATTGGCGTGTGTTCATTTCAAGCGTCTGGCGATTATATTCATAGCGTACGCCGGCGTAGAAGTCAAAGTGACTCCAGGGCACATTCACTCCTACATATCCGGCCCCCATGATGCCATGCGCTTTGTAGTTGTTGAGATAGTTCACCTCTTCATACATATAGAGCTTGTCGATGCCATAGTTGCTGTCTATCAGTACGTTGTCTTGCACGTTAGGATCGAACATAAACCCTGTCGGTAGGGTGTTGTCAGGCTGCCAGCCATATTGGAATTGGCGTGTGCGGTAGTCGCGTGTGCGATATTCGCCATAGATACCCGCTTTGATCATCGGCAGAATACTGCCGATCCGGATCTCGCGACTATAGTTGCCGCTCACTGACATCGTGTGCTCGTTGAGAATGGTAAATTCGCGACCTATACGGTAGATTCCCATAGTCTGATCGGTGCGGTCGGTACGCTCGATAAGTCTGCGGTCGGGTAGATCTTTCTGCGCGAATGCGTAGCCGGCGCTCCAGTCAATCTTGTTCTCCCCGACATTGTGCTGACCGGTCACCTGTGTGTTGAAGGTCGGACGTGAGGAGTAATAGTATTCCATCTCGTTGATGTTGTCCGACTGAGCATTGAATCCGAGACGCTCCGAATATCTTATCTTCGAGGTCTGGTTGAATACGTTCTTCCATTCGATCAAATGGTCGGGATTCGCCGGACGATAAGTCATATTGAGCATCGCTCCGAGACGGATGTCATGACTATATTGATTGTCGGTAGCCTTGCGAAGTGCCACCTCTTTGTCGTTTGTTACGTCGTAAGGCCCATAGAGCGAGTTCTCCATATCCAAGTAGGTGCGATAGCTGTTGGAATAGTTGACCGAGCTAATCAAACTCAGCGATCGTCCATTGTCGAACATCCACTTGTGGGAGTAGCCCACATTTAGCTTCAGATCGCATATCGGATGGATGATCTTCACATGCCAGTCGTTGTTAAAACCGCTCGCTATTGGGTCGATACGTGTGCCGGTGTCATAGAACGTCGGCGTGCCGTTCATCCCGAAGTCGAGATGTCTCAACCCATCGTCAAATCCTATCCAATCTGACGAACTCCCCTTGGCTGTAATAAATTCCCGGAAGTGTGTCCGGTCGTTGATGCCAACTCCCAATGAGATGTCTACTCCCTGCTTCAGTGGCTCGCGACGGGTGTTCACCAATACGAATCCTCCGGTGAAGTCTGCCGGATATTCCGGCGCCGGACTCTTCACTATTACCATATTATCGAGCTGTGAACTCGGGATGATATCAAATGAAAATGCTCGTGAGTCTGCCTCCGAACTCGGAACGGCACTCCCATTCAGCCACACATTATTATATCGCTGCGACAAACCGCGCACCATCACAAATTTCTCATCAATTATCGACACCCCCGGGATACGCTTGATCACTTCCGATGCATCCCTGTCTTGTGTCTTGATCACCTCTTGTGCCGAGACTCCGGTCTGCACCACCATGCTTCGCTTCTGCTCCTCTACCTGTGCCAACTGGCTGTCATGGCGCTGGCGTGCCGTTACCACTACCTCCGAGAGGGTCTGCTGATCAGCCTTCATCCCGATGTCGATGAGCATTGTGTCGCCCGACACCTTTACTTCTCTTAATCTCTCGGTATGATAGCCTACATAACTGCATTCTATCGAATATTTCCCTTCCGGAAGATTGATCATAAAACCACCATCAAGATCCGTGGCTACTCCCCGTCCCCCGGGGCTGCTCATTACCGTGGCGCCTATCAATGGCTCCCGGTTCTCAAGGTCGCTTACCACGCCTCGTATCACTGTGGCTCTACTGCCTAAGGCGATGACGCCTATCATTCCGGCGATCATAAACATTCGCTTGCCGGTAAATCTTTCACGATCTCTTCTGTTATATCCATTGTTATGGATTGTCTCAGATTTGTCACGTCGATTACTTCTTTGCATCTTTATCGGTATATCTTTTGTACGTCGCAAAATTACACCGACTTTATTTCATCATTATTTCATCATTGTTAAATTTAAATTAAATCTCCCCCAATGTCGAATTTCTTACTCCAATCTTCTACATATAATATGTTGTTTTGTACTCACATATTTGATTTTATGCCAAATTTCGTGTAGCTTTGCAAAAAAAATTGAGGTAATCTATGCAAATGATTCAATATTTCCGTCGGCGACCGGCTCTTATCTTGCTGTGTTTGCTGTTTGTTACTTTTATTCCATTCCTCGGTGAGTCTCTATTCAACACTAAAGGTGAGCCGCGCGAGGCTATCGTTGCCGTATCCATGCTTCAGCAGGGCGACTGGATCTTGCCCGTGAGCAATGGTGGCGATATCCCTTACAAACCACCTATGCTTGCTTGGTGTATCGCACTGCTGTCGCTTATCACCGGAGGTGAAGTGACTGAGTTCACGTCGAGACTCCCATCTGCTCTCGCTATGATCGCCATGACGATGGCTACTTACCTCATCGCTCGCCGAAACACCTCCCATAGCAAGGCGATAATGATGGCGCTTATTACCATGACTGCTTTTGAAGTCCACCGTGCAGCATTTGCCTGCCGTGTCGATATGTTGCTGACCGCTTTTATTGTCGGTGCCACATATCTGCTTTATCACAACTACCAAAAACGTAAGCAGATTTTCTCTCTCGGCGCAATTCTGCTGATGAGCGGTGCCGTACTCACTAAAGGGCCTATAGGTGCATTCCTGCCGGCTCTCGTCGCTTGGGCGTTTTACCTATTGCGCGGTGAAAATTTTTGGCGCGCTTCCCTCCTCTCCTCGGCAAATGCAATCCTTTCGCTAATAATCCCGGCATTATGGTATATTGCCGCTTGGCAGCGCGGTGGGGATGATTTTTTATCGCTGATGTTGGAAGAAAATGTCGGCAGACTGACTGGAACTATGAGCTATGAATCTCACCTAAAACCATGGTATTACAACGTGATAACCGTTGTTGCAGGCCTCCTGCCATACACTCTGCTCCTCCTTTTCTCTCTCTTCTGCTTCAAATATGCAAAACCGAGATTAAGTGTCAGCGCAAGCGGTTTTTTGGCATGGGTGAAAGGCCTTAAAAATGCAAACCCATGGGTCCTCTTTAACTCGCTCGCAGTAATCCTCGTTTTCATCTTTTACTGCATCCCGGCAAGCAAACGAAGTGTATATCTATTGCCAATATACCCCGGACTTGCCTATTTTATAGCAGAGTATATTCACTATTTATTTAGCCGTGCACCTCGAGCACTGAAATTCTATTCCGGCTTTATTGCAGCTCTTGCACCTCTGCTTTTAGTGTCGCTGATAGTGTTGAAATGCGGCAACTTTCAGCTCGGTAAGGAGAAATTAGACGTTCCCTTAAATGCTTTCCACAATGTAAATCTTGGTTTCGGCAGTGTCTTTGCTATAGCGGCTTCTCTCGTGATGTCTTACGTCACTTGGCGTGAAGTCTCCGGCGGTAGCGCCAGCCGTGCTGTGCGCTGTGCAGTAGTGACTTTGGTGACTCTCCATTGGTCTTTGTCAGCTATTTATCAGCCCACGGCTGTCAACGTGAAAACCGACAAGGTGATTGCCGAATTGCTCCTTAAAGATGGCTATGGCAAGGACAATCCCATCTGTGGCTATTGTTCTGCTCCAATGCTCAGATATTATACAATCAATTTTTATATGGGTGATTGTGTCATCAATTGCGAAAATGAGGATAATTTGCCCCAATCAGGCCTCCTAATCATCGGAGAATACGACTTGCAAGAGTGGACAGAAAGACATAAAGATACCTACAACTTCTCCATCCTTCGCCACACCCATCACAAAAGCTGCGACACTAAACAAAATATACTATTCCTAAAAATAACCCGAAAATCCTAAGAAACGCCCTCTTAGTACGGTTTGCGATATTTTTCCGGATTGCGGATCTCTTCTATTATTGAGAGGTAGGAGGCGTAGCGACTCTCCGATATGTAGTGCGATTCTACCGCTGATTTTACTGCACACCCCGGCTCCCCGAGATGCTTGCAGTTGCCATATTTACATTCTTCAGATATCCGGAAGATCTCCGGAAAGTAGTGCGACACCTCTTCTTCGGCAAAGTCTATCGTCCCAAAACCTCGGATTCCCGGCACATCGATTAGACTCCCTCCCTCCGGCATCTCTACCATCTCAGAGAAGGTCGTCGTGTGCATACCCTGATGATGTATGTCCGATATCTTGCCGGTCTTTAGATTTGCCCCCGGCACAAGCTTATTGATCAATGTCGATTTCCCTACACCGCTATTCCCCGCCAAGAGTGTGATCTTGTCGCTGAGATATCCCTTCAATTCTTCCATCCCTTCGCCACTCTCTGCCGACACCTCCATCACCTTATATCCGATGCTGCCATACAGCACCTTCAGCCCCTCGGCCAATTCCCGATCATACTCATCCCAAATATCGCTCTTGTTCAGAATGATCATCGCGCTGATGCCATACGCCTCTGCCGTCGCCAAGAAGCGATCGATAAACGTCGTAGGCGTCTCCGGATCACGCAGCGATGCCACCAATGCCGCTATATCCAGATTCGCCGCCAAGATGTGTGACTCTTTCGATAGATTCGACGCTCTCCTTATTATATAATTGCGCCGAGTAGACACACTCGTGATGTAGTCGGCATCATCTGCCGCTTTACTCACCACTACGCGGTCGCCTACTGCCACCGGATTAGTCGTGCGAATACCCTTAATGCGAAAGTTTCCCTTCACTCGGCAATTCACCTCTTCGCCCGTTGCTTTCCTGACGATGTAGCTACTGCCGGTGTTGCGGATCACTATCCCCTCTTCGCCCGGTCCTATCTCTATTTTCTTCTTCTTTGTCATCGATTATTTACAGGTTTTTGCTCCCTTTCTTTAGGTTGCCTCTTTACCTTACTGCAAATTTAAATTTTTTTTGCTATTTTTGCCATATCTTTTCCGCATTTTATTTATCCCTGTCATGAAAAATATCCTTTCGACACTCTCATCCTCGTTCCTCGCAGGCCTCTTTATCTCCATGGGTGGCTTGGTGTTCCTCAAACTTGGCGGCATCGCCGGAGCTGTCCTCTTCTCTTTCGGACTCCTTTCTGTGGTGCATTACCGACTCTCTCTCTTCACCGGCACTGCCGGATTCTTCGACTCCGCCAGAATAGGGGAGTGGTGGCGCCTTTTATTGATATGGTTCGGAAACTGCATCGGTTGTTTCACCGTAGCCTATACCATGTCTTTCGTCTTCCCCGAACTTGCCGATGTCGCCATGTCGATTCTCGACAAACGATTGGCTCTGGGCAAATTTCCCTGCTTCCTCCTCGCCATATTCTGCGGCATCGTGATGACTACTGCCGTCGAATTCGCTCGCAAAAAGCAATTCCTCCCTCTCCTCTTTGGAGTGCCCCTCTTCATCCTCTGCGGTTTCACTCACAGCATCGCCGATGCTTTCTATTTCCTATACTGCCCTGCCGAGGCTATCTTTAACGGCAAAGTCTTGACACTCTACGCCTTCGAAGTCCTCGGAAATCTCGCCGGCTGCAACCTCTACCGACTGATTATACGAAAACAATCCTAAAGAAAATCATCCTGAAATAAATAAAGCGATAAGCATAACGAGCTTTCTATATAGTATACCACGTGCTTTCTATGTAATACAAAAAGAGGGGACTATCATTCGATAATCCCCTCTTTTTATTCAGTCGGATTTTTACACGAGTGCAACTACCAAGTCATCCTCAGTCTCTGTAAGTGTTACCTTACCTTCACGACCGAGCCAACCAAGGGCTGCCATCATTTCATCTTTCTTCAGTTTTGTTGCTTTCTTCAGACCCTTGGTGCCAAGCACACGAGTCTCTGAACTTTCAAGCGCTTGGTAGACCTGTCCGGCCCAAGTGCCAATTGATTCAATGTTCATCGTTGCAAAATTTAGTTAAACATTTACAGCTTTCGATTGCAAAGTTCGATAAAATTTTGACATTTACAAAATTTTTTGCAAAAAATCATATCTTTTTTACCCAAAAAAGTGTAACACTATTCCTAAAAGTGCAATAAACTGCATAATTCGAAGATTTTCGATGCGATAATTTTTATCGAATTTTGTAAAAATAAAAAGATCGCGATTGTTTTTGCGATCTTTTTTATATTGAGTCTTTTTATTGTTTTCTGGTTTTTCTATCGGCGGAAGGGTACAGACCATACTACTCTCGTGGGCACCGGCTGTCCATCCAATTTCCCGGGCTTCCACTCCGGCATTTTACTCAATACGCGGATCGCCTCCTTATTGAGCGACGGATTTACTCCCCTTATCACCGATATGTGACTCACGCTCCCATCCGTGTTTACCACAAACGAACATGTCACTCTCCCCTGTATCCCCTTCTTATAGGCATCTTTCGGATACACTCGATTGTTGTTGATAAACTTCATCAACTGGGTGTCACCTCCGGGGAAAGTAGGCTTGTCGTCTACATAATCATATTCGTACACTTCGATATAACTCACACTCCCCGTCGTGGTCGAACCTATATTCACACGACAGGTCTGTGCACCCGCCGACATAACTGTCGCTACTGCCATGCCCGCTGATATGAGTATACCTGAGATTATTCGCATCGCTTTTATTGTTTTTCTTGGCTGCCTCGACACCTTTGGGGTGTCTCTGACATTTTTGTAGTGCAAATTTACTCCACTCACTCCTTTTTTGCAAAGCTTTATTCCTTAAATATAGTTAATATTCACTCCATATATGTTACAATTTTTTAATACCATCACTTTTTATCCCGTTTTACACACTTTGTTACCCCGTTTCCCTTACAAATAATCTCTCTCTGCCACTTTTTTTAACCTTTCTTCACTCATTATATAATACTTTGCCTCATTTTCCGTTTTCTTATTGATGAATTTGCTGAAATCTTTCATTTCTTCTCTGGCCGTTGTCGCCTTCTCGTCTCTCCCGATTTTGGCTCAAAACACCAGCGAAGCATATAGTTTCCTGAATATTCCCACCTCGTCGCACGCTTTCGCTCTGGGTGGTTGCAATATTGCTATCGTCGACGATGATGTTACCCTCGCCGACCAGAACCCTGCGCTTATTGGCCCAGAACTCGATAAGCAGGTCGCCCTCAATTATATGTATTATATGAGTTCCGGACATTTCGCCGGCCTCCGTTATGGTATGGCGGCCGGTGAACATGGCGGTTGGACCATCGGATTGAGATATCTTAATTACGGATCGATCGACGGATATGACGAGTTTGGTACCCCCACCGGATCCTTCTCCCCCTCCGATCTCGTAATCGAGGGTACTTACTCCCGAGATATCTCCGGCAGATGGCGCGGCGGTGCAAACCTCAAAATGGTTTACAGTAATTATGAGGCATATAGCGCTTTCGCCATCGCTGTCGATCTCGGCGTAAACTATTATGACGAGGAACATGACCTCTCTTTCTCCGCCGTCCTCAAAAACATGGGTGGACAAGTCAAACGTTTCGATCAGCATTATGCCCGTCTCCCTTTCGATATCCAACTCGGGTATATGCAGTCCATCGGTTCTTCTCCTTTCCAAGTCAGCATCACTGCTAACAATCTTACCCGCTGGAACATCCCATTCTATCAATATAAGGAGGATGGTGAAGAAGTATTGATTCGCAAGAACGGCTTCTTCGATAATTTCTTCCGCCACCTCATCTTCGGATTGCAGTATCAACCATCCGAAAAATTCTACGCCTCAATAGCCTATAATTATCGCACTCATTCCGATATGTCGGCTTTCAAAGGCACTTTCTTCTCCGGCTTCTCTTTGGGCTTGGGCTTCAAAACACGTGGTTTTTCTGTCGGCGCTGCATACGCCATGCCCCATAAATCAGCCTCTTCGCTGATGGTCAATCTCTCCTGCTCGATCGGAGAACTTATGAAGTAACCACAAGAGCGCGTTCCTTAAATACATAATAACAAAAGAGCACACTCCTCGAGTGTGCTCTTTTGTTAGGGCAGTGGGGATTACAACAATCCCTCGCTCAATATATGTTCCAAATCGGGTGTTGACACTTTGATGGTGAGCCTGCCACCCTGAGCCACGGAGATGCCTCCCGTCTCTTCACTCACGATGATACAGATGGCATCGCTCTGCTGACTCATACCCAATGCCGCACGGTGGCGCAAACCCAAATTCTTAGGTATGTTCATGTCATGGCTCACCGGCAGGATGCATCCCACCGACGATATCTTGTGATTCGAGATAATCATCGCACCGTCGTGGAGCGGCGAGTTCTTGAAAAAAATATTCTCAATAAGGCGCATATTGATGCTCGCACCAATCACATCTCCCGTCTTCTCTACATCGGTCAGAGGCATCTTGCGCTGGATCACTATAAGTGCCCCCGTCTTAGACTTCGACATCGACATGCAAGCATACACGATGTTCATGATCTCGCCATGATCCTGCTCCGTGTTCTTCTCATGCCTCAGCCATTTAATCACCTTCCTGACGTTGCCATGCGTCCCCAATTCTATCAGCACTCTCTTGATCTGATCCTGGAATAATATCACCAATACTATCAGTCCGATGCTCATAAACTTGTCGAGGATCGTACCCGTGAGTCGCATGTCAAAGATCTCGTAGGCCATGACCCATACCACCGTAAAGGCCAATACTCCATAAAATAAGGATAATGAGCCACTATTCTTCATCAAGCGATAGATGTAGAAGAGCAAGAGGGCTACGATGATTATGTCTATTATATCTTTTATGCCGAAATCGATCATGGCGTTTATGTTTTGATTTGGTTAGAACGTGCGTTCCTTAAAGTAACTCGATTTTTGTCTTACCCTCCCCTTGGGTGGTGATGATATGGCGATCAGTGAGATTGCGTCGATAGGCTTCATAGATACGCACTGTCTCCGACGCCTCTTTTACATCATGCACACGCAGGATATCCGCTCCATTGATCAGAGCCAACATATTCAGCGCCGTTGTGCCGTTGAGAGCTTCCGCCGGAGTGATCCCCAATTCTTTCCAGATCATCGTCTTGCGTGAGATCCCCGCCAATATCGGACACCCCAACGCCTCGAATGCTCGCTGATTGCCCAATAACTCATAGTTCTGATCCACGGTCTTGGCAAAGCCATAACCCGGGTCGATGATCACATCGGTCACGCCCATCTGCCGCAACCTATCGCATTTGAAGGCAAGATTCCTCACCACCTCCGCTGTCACATCATCATAGTCTGTGAGGCTCTGCATAGTGGCGGGTGTACCCCGAGTATGCATCAATATATAGGGCACATTCAACTCCGCGACTGTCGCAAACATATCCGGATCCATATCGCCACCGCTGATATCATTGATGATGTCGGCACCATGCTCCACACATGCCCGCGCTACATTTGCCCTGAACGTGTCAATCGAGATCACCACATCCCCATAGCGACTCCGTATCGCATCGATCGCCGGCAAGAGCCGACTCAGCTCCTCTTCGGCGCTAACCTCTGCCGCTCCCGGACGAGTCGAATACCCTCCGAGATCGAGCATGTCTGCCCCTGCTCGCAGCATTCCCTCTACGCGTGTCAACACTTCCGACTGACCCACACGACTCCCGGCATAGAAACTGTCCGGTGTCACATTGATGATACCCATCACCTGCGGACGATCAAGCTCATAGAGCCGCCCTCGGATGTTCAAACTATGTGTCATTCCTGCTATTAATTTAAGTTTTAAATTGTTTGCTACGCGAATTTAGCACTTTTTTTGTTTATATGAAATTTTTTGACTAACTTTGCATCCGGTTTCGCAATCTCTGGTAAGACATGGTGGCTTATTAAATTGCAAATAATTAATTAAATATACCAATGGACTTAATTAAAATCGCAGAGGAGGCTTTTGCTACTCCTAAGAAAAATTTCGACCAATTCGGCCCCGGTGACACCGTGACTGTTGCCTATCGTATCAAAGAGGGTAACAAGGAGCGTATCCAGCAATACCGTGGCGTAGTGATCAAAATCAGCGGCTGTGGCGACAAAAAACGCTTCACTGTTCGCAAGATTTCCGACGGCGTCGGTGTGGAGCGTATATTCCCTATGGAATCTCCATTCATCGAGTCTGTTACCGTCAATAAGTTTGGTAAGGTGCGCCGCGCCAAGCTCTATTACCTCCGTAATCTCACCGGTAAGAAGGCTCGCATCAAAGAGCGTATCGTTAAGAAAGCTGATAATTAATCAGCCCATCTTGATTCGCATTCATCACAGCCCACTCTTTTTTAGAGTCGGGCTGTTTCTTTTTTTCTTTCTTTTTCACCGATTTTTTTGTAATTTTGTCAAAAATTAGTCGCCCGGGCTTTTTCTACCACGATTTTGCCCCGATGGCGCTGATTATTATATCTTTGTTTATACAATCTTCCGATTGATAATATCGATATTAGACGTTTTATTAACCTGTTAGTTCATATTTTATTTCAATAGCAAGATCATGTCTAAGAAAGCTATCCTTATCATCCTCGACGGCTATGGTCTGGGTGACCATCAGTATGATGATGTTATCTTCAACACGCCGACTCCTTTTATGGATCATCTCATGGCGACCTATCCCAATTCCAAACTCTCCGCTTGCGGCGAAGATGTCGGCCTTCCCAACGGCCAAATGGGTAACTCCGAAGTCGGGCATCTCAACATCGGCGCAGGCCGAGTCGTATACCAAGACCTCGTGAAGATCAACCGCGCCATCGCCGACGGCTCTTTCTCCAAGAATCCTGAAATCGTCGACGCTTTCTCTTACGCCCGCGACCATAACGTGCCTATACACTTCATGGGCCTTACTTCTGCCGGTGGCGTGCACTCTTCTCTCGACCATCTATATGCCCTCTGCGACACTGCCAAGGAATATGGCCTCGACAAGGTCTTCATCCACGCTTTCATGGATGGCCGTGACACCGACCCCAAGAGCGGCGCCGGATTCATCAAGGATGTCGAAGAGCATTGCGCTAAGTCTGCCGGTAAGGTCGCTTCCGTTATCGGCCGCTATTATGCCATGGACCGCGACAAACGCTGGGAACGTGTCAAAGAGGCTTACAACCTCCTCGTTTATGGCGAGGGTAAGCACTCCGAAAATATGGTACAAGCCATCGAAGAGTCATACGCTGAGGGTATAACCGACGAGTTCATCAAGCCTATTGTCAATGACAACGTCGATGGCCGAATCGGTGCCGGTCATGTAGTCATCTTCTTCAACTATCGCAACGACCGCGCCAAGGAGCTCACCACCGTGCTCACTCAGCATAGCGAGGGGGGCATGAACCCCATCCCCGACTTGCAGTATTTCTGCATGACTCCTTACGATGATTCTTTCCAAGGAGTCAAGATCCTCTTCAACAAGAGCGACGTGCCCCAGACTCTCGCCGAGTATCTCTCTTCTCGCGGTCTCAAGCAACTCCATATCGCCGAAACCGAGAAGTATGCTCACGTCACCTTCTTCTTCAACGGCGGTCGCGAAGCTCCGTTCGAGGGTGAAGACCGTATCCTCGTACCCTCTCCCAAAGTGGCTACCTACGACCTCCAGCCCGAAATGAGCGCTCCCGAAGTCACCGACCGTCTCGTCGAGGCTATCGCCACTGATAAGTATGATTATATCGTGGTCAATTTCGCCAACGGTGATATGGTGGGTCACACCGGTGTATATGCCGCTATCGAAAAGGCTGTCGAAACTATCGATGCCTGCGTCAAGCGTGTCGTCGAAACTGCTCGTCAGCATGACTATGAGGCTATAATCATCGCCGACCATGGTAATGCCGACCATGCCACCAACGAGGATGGATCTCCCAATACTGCCCACTCCCTCAACCCCGTGCCTTTCATCTATATCGGTTCGCATTCCGATGCTAAGGTGGTGAATGGACGCCTCGCTGATGTAGCTCCTTCTCTACTCAAACTTCTCGAACTCCCGCAGCCCGAGGAAATGACCGGACAAAATCTGATCTCTTTCTGATAGATTCCAGTTTCGGCTCTCTCCCGGATGCTTTGTCTTCATCCGACAAATGTTAGCGCATCTATCTGTCTTCAAGGCGTTTTGCCTCTCTCTCTTGATTACTCTCGTCTCGTGTGCCCCACGCACCGAGGCTTCTGACGATCAAGATTCTATCCCTGCCACTCCGGCTGCGGATATCACCGCTGATGCCGAGGCTTGGGCTGATTCTGTCTGTGCCTCGCTCTCCCCGAGACAGAAAGTAGCGCAACTCTTCATACCGGCGCTTTTCGCCTCTGATGATCTTTGGACCCTCCGACAACTTCGACAGTATGCCGATAGTTGTGTCGGAGGTGTCCTTCTTCTTAAGGGGGATTCCCGGTCTGCCGCCATCATCGCCGATTCTCTGCGCCTCAATTCCCACATTCCCGCTTTTGTCGCTATCGATGCTGAGTGGGGGCTCGCCATGAGGCTCACCGATGCCCCTAAGTTCCCTCTCAATAGCGATATCCGCCCCGATGTCAACGACCAGATACTCTATGACTATGGGCGCGAACTCGCTCGCGAGTGTCGCATTATCGGCATTAATATGGTGCTCGGCCCGGTGGTCGATGTAAGTTTCGGAAATTCCTTCATGCGTCGCCGCTCTTTCGGCGATGATCCTCATCGCGTGGCTGATCTCGCTCTGGCTTACGCTCGTGGTCTCGAAGATGGCAATGTAATCAGTGTGGCGAAGCATTTCCCCGGGCATGGTTCCGTATCTGCCGATTCCCATACTCGAAAGGGTGTCATCGAACGTAGCCTCAATCAGATGGATTCAATCGACCTATATCCCTTCAAGCGTTGGGTCGAACATCGACTCTCCGGTATTATGGTAGGTCATCTTGCTGTCCCATCCATCGATTCGCGGATGCTCCCCGCTGCCGTCTCTCCTATCGTTATCAAGGATCTCCTTCGAGGTGATATGGGTTTCACAGGCCTGGTTATTACCGATGCCCTGAACATGAAGGGCGCAGAAGGGTATGGTGCCGACGATGCCATAGCTGCCGGTGCCGATATTGTCATCGCTCCCGAGAAGACTTTCTCCCAGATTGACAAAGTGATGCAAGCCATCGCCCAAGGCAAAATCAGCCAATGCGACATCGACACTCACGTCCGACGAATCCTTTTCTACAAATACCTCCTAAACAGAGCCAATCCCGACTCTACTACTCCCACTACCGGAGACCTATCCCAATCCCCCGACACCCTAACCACACCCCAAACCGACTCAATCTCCCACCTCCTCCGATGATGGATATACGAAATTTTAACCGAAATTTGTAGGTTGTAATTTTATTACTTATCTTTACAAAATAATTTTTAAATATTGTAACCAATGCCTGAAATTTTAAGAATTTTTGGACTTAGATTCTTTTTCTTTTCTCGTGAGCATGAGCCAATTCATGTTCATGTGAAGAATGCTGATGGTAGTGCAAAATTCGATATTACACCTAATGGTATTCAACTCGTGTATAATAAAGGAATGAAAATTAAGGATATTAAGTGCGCAGAAATGGTGCTTGAGGAAAATAGAGAACTTGCTATTTCTAAATGGAATGAATATTTTGGTTCTTCAATGTTAAATGAGGAGGATTGACTATGAAATTGACGAAAATTTGGTTTGAAAATGACCGTATTTACGGCTTGACTGACGAAGGGAAAGTCCTTTGGCAATCATTGTTATGGTATAAGAGACTCTTTAACGCTACTCAAGAGCAACGCGATGACTATGAAATCGATGAAGAAGGTATTCATTGGTATGCTCTCGATGAAGATGTTTCTTTTGAAAGTTTTGAATATGATGATCCGGAGCCTCAAGGCATATCACGAATTTTTCTAACTCATCCCGAACTTAATGCTTCCGCTGTGGCTCGACGTGTTGGAATAAGCCAAAGTCTAATGGCTCAATACATCAATGGTGTAAAGAAACCCTCAAAAGAACGCGAAGCGGTAATCCTTAAAGAAATTCACAAGATTGGGGAAAGTCTCCAATCTATTGTCGTGCAACATGTATAGACCCGTTCGGTAAAAAGAACCGGTGATGGATATACGAAAAAAACCTCCACAGGGCCCTGTGGAGGTTTTTTCGAATCAATTTGTAATCTTACTTACCCGACATGTGATCAGATACTGTCAGATTCAAACGCCCTTTGGCGCGACGGCGTGCGAGAACCTTGCGGCCACTCTTGGTTGCCATTCTCAAACGAAATCCGTGCTTGTTGATTCTTCTGCGTCTTGAGGGTTGAAAAGTCCTTTTCATTTGTCTATCTTATTATTTAATTTTTGCTTACTTTTACCCATTTCGTGCTCCATCTGTCGCACACTTTTGGGACATTCGACCGCAAAATTAACAAATTTTTTTCATTCATACAAATTTATTACCCCTCTACTCCCTCTTTTATGCCACTTTTCTTACTTTTTTTACTCTTTATACCCTCTCTATTTATCCATTTCGAGATTTTTTTGTAACTTTGTGGCTCGTAAGGGATATATCCTCCCGTTTTTATCTCTTACTCTCTCTATTTTTGTTTTTTATCTTTAATACAATTATATACTCTTTAAAGCAATGATGAACGCTCAAGACATCAAGAACGGCTCTTGCATCCGCCTCGATGGCCGTCTCTATTTCTGTGTGGAGTTCCTACACGTTAAGCCCGGTAAGGGTAACACTTTCATGCGTACCAAACTCAAAGATGTGGTCGACGGCCGTGTGATCGAACGTCGCTTCAACATCGGCGAAAAGCTCGAGGATGTTCGCGTAGAGCGCCGACCCTATCAATACCTCTATGCCGACGGCGAGGATGATATCTTCATGAACAATGAAACTTTCGAGCAAATCCCTATCAGCAAGGAGCTCGTTACCGGCGCTGCATATATGAAGGAGGGTGACACTGTCGAAGTCGTTTCCGACGCTTCCACCAACACTGTCCTCTACGCTGAAATGCCCACCAAGACTACTCTCAAGATCACTTACACTGAGCCCGGTCTTAAAGGCGATACTGCTACCAACACCCTCAAGCCCGCCACTGTCGAAACAGGCGCTACCGTTAAGGTGCCCCTCTTCATCAACGAAGGCGAACTCATCGAGGTCGATACTCGAGATGGTAGCTATGTTGGCCGCGTGAAGGCTTAGAGCGCGTTCCTTAAATTTTTGGGGTCGTAGGGGCGGATATTTTTGAGCAG
>JBJEKI010000030.1:0-5032 GCA_051878555.1 Lepagella sp.
CTGCTCAAAAATATCCGCCTCTACGACCCCAAAAATTTAAGGAACGCGCTCTAAAAATACGTAATACCTGATAAGGCATCCTGCCCCACAGGCAGAGGAAACCGATACCAAAAGTGATGAGTCACAACGACTCGTCACTTTTTTTTAATCCCTAATTCCTACCTCCTAATTCCTAATTTCCCTCCGAACTTGCCACGTTACAAAAACGTTACAATTATGTAATATTTTTGCAACATTTTATTCCTTAATTTGCGACATAAAGCAAGAATGAAAATTTATGAATACACTTTTCCTGTGCATCATCGTGTTTTTGTTCCTCTTGGCGATCTTCGATCTGTCGGTGGGAGTGAGCAATGATGCGGTCAATTTCCTCAACTCTGCTCTCGGCACAAAGGCGGCAAAGTTTCGTACTATCATCATTGTAGCCTCTATCGGTGTCTTCATCGGCGCAGCGATGAGCAATGGCATGATGGATGTGGCACGCCACGGCATCTTCCGCCCCGAAAGCTTTAATTTCTACGAACTTATGTGCATCTTTATGGCGGTGATGGTGACCGACATAATCTTGCTCGACATCTTCAACTCTCTGGGTATGCCCACGTCGACCACCGTCTCGATGGTGTTTGAGCTCTTAGGCGCCACTTTCGCCATTGCCGTGGTGAAGATGGCAGGAGATGCCACCCTAACCTTCCCCGAACTTCTGAACACGGGCAAGGCCCTCTCGGTGATAATCGGCATCTTCCTCTCGGTGGCTATCGCCTTCGTGTTCGGTACGATCGTACAGTTCCTGGCTCGCTATCTTTTCTCTTTCAATTACAAGAAGAATCTGACCTGGAAGATCGGCATCTTCGGTGGCATTTGCGCCACAGCCATCATCTACTTCCTGCTAATCAAGGGTGCGAAAGATCTTACCTTTATGACCCCTGAGGTGAAGGGGTGGATCAAGGAGAACACCCTTCTGATACTGGGTGTCTGCTTCGTGGGTTTCTCGCTGATTATGCAGTTGCTTCACTTTCTGAAGGTGAATGTGCTGAAGGTGGTGGTGCTGATGGGCACCTTCTCCTTGGCGATGGCATTTGCCGGCAATGACTTGGTGAACTTCATCGGCGTACCTCTGACGGGACTTGCCTCTTTCGTAGACTTCACCACCAATGGCTCGGGCGATGCCCACAGCTTTATGATGGGTTCGCTCAATGGTCCGGCTAACACTCCGATTGTCTTCCTGATCTCGGCGGGACTTATCATGGTGATCTCGTTGGCGACCTCTCGCAAGGCTCGCAACGTGTCGAAGACGGAGATCGGGCTCGGTTCGCAGCAGGGTGGCGAGGAGATGTTCGGCTCGTCGAGGTTGGCACGTCGCTTGGTGAAGTGGGCGATTTCAATCAGCTCGTTCATCAGCCGCATCACGCCGGCGCGGATGAAGCGCCAATATGAGAATCGCTTCAATGTCGACGATTCGATTATGGAGCAGGGAGCCGCCTTCGACTTGGTGAGAGGCTCAATCAACTTGGTGCTCGCCGGAGCGCTGATCGCACTTGGCACATCGCTTAAGTTGCCACTCTCCACTACGTTTGTCACCTTCATGGTGGCGATGGGTACTTCGCTCTCCGACAAGGCGTGGGGCAGAGAGAGTGCCGTGTTCCGCATCACCGGGGTAATCTCCGTGATCGGCGGCTGGTTCATCACTGCCGGGGCTGCCTTTATCGGGGCTTCAATAGTCGTCCTGGCGATGTATTATGGCGGCCATATCGCCATGATCGCATTGGCGATCCTCACCATCGTGCTGATAATCCGCAGCAATATCCGCTTTAAGAAGAATCAACAAGAAGAGGAGGGTGACACACTCTTTCAGACCATCCTCGCCACCAACGACGAGGAGGAGTGCTGGCAACTCACCCATCTCTATATCACACGTCGTCAGCATGAGACACTCTCTCGTATGCGCGATTATTATGCCTCGATTACCGACGGCTTCATCCATGAGAACCTTGGGGCTATCTCGAAGACTGCCAAGAAGATGGTGCTCGAGAAGAGAGTGATCAAGAGCAATCGTCGCAAGGAGACCCTCGGCATGCGTCGTGTCAGTCGCGACACAGCCTTGGAGAAGACCACTTGGTTCCATCTCTCCAACAATTACTGCATGTGCATCCTCTACAATCTGCGCCGTGTCGCCGAGATGTGTAAGGAGCATATTGAGAATAATTTCCTCCCTCTGCCTGCTACTCATGTCGAGGAGTATAACAATATTCGCACTGCCGTGCTGGCTCTCTATGACGATATGCTCGCCATGATGGAGCAAAACAAAGACAGCGCCATCCCCGAATTGCGGCAACGTGGCGAAGATCTGAAGAATCGCATTTCCGCCACCTATCATCATCTCTTCGGCAATATCCACTCGAGCGACCCCTCGGAGATGACCGTTCTTTATGTCTACCTCGGTATGTTGCAAGAGACGCGGGAGATGGTGTCTGCACTCCGCAAGTATCTTCGCTCTTACGCCAAGCTCAACGACACCGAGTTCGACGGGCGTTCGTCTGACGAGATGCGTATTGCTCCTATTCCCTCCAATGGGTTCTATTCCGACGATGAGTTGGAAGATATCGACGATACGACTATGTCCGATATAGACAAAACTATGACCGATATAGATAAACGCAACAACAATCTAAATTACATCGAAACCCGGACGGTTGACCTTCCTGTCTGACTTAATGGGCAAGAATATGGTCGGGGCAAGTCTTCTGAAATCCCAACAGAAGGCAAGCCTCAGCCGATAGAAAAAGGTAAACTGTCAAATGCAGCCACCGGCGCGACGCCGATGGCTGCATTTTTTTGAATTCTGTTTTTATTGTGATTGGCAACTTTATTTTGTAATTTTGCGCTGTTAATCTTCTTAGTTGCTTTTATGGAACGTAAAGTTGGGAAATATTTGTCTCTCTCTTTGATGGAGGTGGTCGCGATATTCATCGTGCTCTGCTTATTATCTTTCCAAAGCAAGATGATGCCCTCTTGCCAGATAGGTTTTGTGTGGATGTTCACCTTCACCACGTGGCTAGTGATACTATTTATGAATCCGGGGATAAAGCCGGGGGTATGGGTGTCGGTATTGTGCGGAATCGTGGCAATAATCGTAGGGAATGGTCAGGAGGCGCTCAACACCGGTGTGTCTGCTGCACTGCTCATATATTGTATCAGGAATCGGAAGAAGATGACCCTGCTTCAATACTGTCTGATGATTGGCTTTTGGATCGGCACACTCTCCAACTGCTTATCGCCCGGCACAATATCACGTTGCTCACGGTCGGCCGGAGTTTCACCCATGGAATATGCCACATCCGTGTTGCGCTTCTTGCGCGATGCACGTGGAATATGGTTTCTGATGATCGTACTGGGTTACCACAAATTTCATAACAAACGATCATGGAAAGAGATTTAGAGCGCGTTCCTTAAATTTGGCAATAGATTACGATAAGAATGCACCCACCACTCGCGACTTCTATGCCATGATACAAAATCGGTTCCATTACGCCATCACCGAACAGACCGCAGCCGAGATTATTTATTCCAAAGCAGATCACACCAAAGAGCACATGGGGCTGACTACATGGAAGAATGCTCCCGATGGGCGTATCTTTAAATCATTTCTAACATTCCGACGCTATCAGATCTTACCCGACAAGGGAAGGATTTCGGCAGCTCAAGCCAAGCAGAAAGCTGAAGAGGAATATGATATTTTCAACAAAACTCAACGCATAGACTCCGACTTCGACAAAGAAATCAAACAAATGCTCGACAACAACACAGACCAATGAAATAATCTGCATTTTTCACCTCAAACGCTTCATAATCTGCCCGGTTTTTTGTATCTTTGAAAGTTGGAACTGTCGGGTGCTTAAATCGCCGAGTTCTTGCATAATATAATCCTTTAGGAAAAGAGACATGGATAATCAAAAATACAATTTACAAGGACTTGAAGAGTACATCCGCCAGAGTGAACCCTTAAAACAGGAACGTGGTGATGCTTGGCGTGTAGCTATCGGACTGCAACAAGTGGATGGGCTAGCTCCTTCAGATTATCTTGTAGATACTGCTAAACAACATATTGACGGCAAAATAAGCATTACTGAAGCTAAGGCGTTGATTGACTCCTATTACCAATCGGCCATCAATCGCCACACAGAGGAGAATGACAGAACAGAGGAAGCTGACAAAGTTTCAGCTCGCATAGCTGAACTCCTTTCGGAGAAAACTTTCAATTTCTCACCCGCTCAACTCACATCTATACACAGACGTCTATTTGAAGGCATCTATAAACTTGCCGGACGCATTCGTGATTATAACATAACAAAAAGAGAATGGGTACTCAATGGCGAAACAATCTACTACGCCGACTATACAACAATCAGCGAGACATTGGATTACTATATGCGCAGTGAGAGAAATTTCTCCTATGCCGGACTTCCCATAGACGATGCTATCAGACATCTGATGCGTTTTTGTGCTAACCTTTGGCAAATACATGCTTTCTGTGAGGGTAATACCCGAACGGTGGCGGTTTTTATGATCAAGTATCTGCAAACTCTTGGTTTTAATGTAGTCAACGATGTATTTGCACAAAATTCTTGGTATTTCCGCAATGCACTGGTACGAGCCAACTATAGCAATATTCAGAAAGGAATAACCGAAACAACCCTATATCTTGAACGTTTCTTCCGTAGCATGCTTTTGGGTGAAACTTGTAGTTTCCTCAATAGAGAACTGCATATTGACTGGAGTGAGCCGACTACATCGCACTCTGCACAAAGTGCAACAGCAACAAGTCAAAGTGCACATTCTGCACTTTATATCAATCCAAAGTGCAAATCTTGCACTTTGGAAGAAGTAGCTGTACTTCGTATAGTGCAAGATACTCCCACTGCCACTCAGAAAGATATGGCAAAAGAAATCGGCAAATCCGAACGTACCGTAAAAAGCATCACGTTAAGAGCGCGTTCCTTAAATTTTTTGGGTCGTAGAGGCGGATATTTTTGAG
>JBJEKI010000031.1:0-21122 GCA_051878555.1 Lepagella sp.
GTGCAAGCGCGTCAGCAAAAAGATTTCAACAAAATGCAACTGTCAAACTACCGAGCAGCCCTATAGTTGCTCTTCTTTATTTTAGCCACATGGCTTATTACTCCGCATTCCGCATGAAAACTATTACAAAAAATGTTAATGGGGTGGGGGTGGGGCTTTATTTGTGCCGATTTTTTACTATATTTGTCGGCGATATTAACATGGGATTTATCATGCATCTGACAAAACACATTATCATCGCTGCGGCTATGGCTCTTTCACTCCCTGCCGCAGCCCAATTATCCTCCTCTCCCCTGCGCTTCGAGGCCGACGCCGCAGGCTATATGGAGCGCGCTCGCGCCATGCGTCAAGCCGGCAATTATGCCGGAGTCATCGACCAGCTGAAGCACTTGGACACACAGCATATCGTTCTCTCCGACAGCCAAATAGAGGAATACACCTTCCTCCTCGCCGACGCCTACTATCAGCGCAATGACAGCGAGTGTATCAACCTACTTATACAGTTTCGCAATAATTACCCCGCCTCTCCCTTGGCTCCTCAAGCCTCTCTCGCCATCGGCGATTATTATTTCTTCGACGAGCAGTGGCCCCTCGCCCTCGAAGCCTATTCGATGATCGACCTCGACCGCCTCAACCGCGATCAGCATCTCCTCTACTCCTATCGCAAAGCCCTTTCCCTGATCAAGACCGGTCATTATGCCGAAGCTCGCCCCCTAATCAATGCCCTCAAAGGCAACGACCAATATGCCGACGCCTACCACTTCTATCGGGCTTACCTCAACTATCTCGACGGGAAGTTTACCGACGCTTACAAGGAGTTTCAACTTGTCACTCCGAGTGTCAAGGGTCTCGAAGCCGGCTACTATATGACCCAGATCGAATATACCTGGGGGCGCTATGACGATGTGATAAAGCATGGCGAGTCGTTGCTGCGCAAGAACCCGGTGCCGGAGCTCGTGCCCGAGATCCAACGCATCGTCGGCTTGAGCTACTTCAAGCAGGATATGCCCGACGTGGCGGAGGGTTTTATCGAGAGTTACCTCACCAAGATCGAGGGTAAAGCCACACCCGAAGAGGATGCCATCTATGCCATGGCCGCCATCGACTATCGCAATGGTCGCTACACCCAAGCCATCGAGCGCTTCTCGACGCTGACCCATCGCCAAGATGCCATCGGCCAGAGTGCATATCTCTACTTGGGACAATGCTACTTGGTGCAGGACAACGCTTCGCAAGCCGCCATCGCCTTCGAGAAGGCCACCCGCATGGCTTACGATAACAACGTGTCCGAGACGGCACTCTACAACTATGTCACCGCGCTGACTCGCGGCGGCAAGGTGCCATTCTCTTCTGCCGCCGACCTCTTGGAGACCTTCATCAAGCGATATCCCGACTCGCAATATACGCCGCAAGTCAAGGCATACCTCGCCACCGCCTATTACAACGACCGCAACTACGAGCAGTCACTCCGCATCCTCAACGCCATCTCCTCTCCCGGCAAGGATATCCGTGCGCTGCGTCAGAAAGTGCTCTATGAGCTTGGTGTAGAATGTATTACCAACAATCGTCGCGAGGCCGCCATCCCCTATCTGCAAGAGGCAGCCACCATGCGCAATGCCGACCGCGACATCGCCGCTCAATCCTCACTCTGGCTCGGAGATGCCCTCTTCTACCTCAATAGATATAACGAAGCCGAGAAGGCTTACGATGCCTTCGTAAAGGCCGGTTCCGGCACATCCAACTATGCCTTGGGGCTCTACAACCTGGCATATAGTCGCTACAAGCAGTCGAACTACTCCGGGGCTGCCGCCGATTTCGGCAAGGCTCTCAAGGCCAAAGAGTCGCTGTCCACACGCCTCGCCGATGATGCCCGCATCCGTCGCGCCGACTGCCTATACTATACGCGCGACCTCACCGGAGCCGCCCAGCTATACACCGAGACCATCGACGCCGGCGCCACCGATGCCGACTATGCCCTCTACCGCCGTGCCGTGGTCCGTGGCCTCCAAGGCAACAACAACGCCAAGATCACCGACCTCCAGCGCATCGAAAAGGACTTCCCCGACTCTCGATGGCTCTCCAAGGCTCTGCTCGAAGAGGCTGTCACCTTCGAAGAGACCGGTCGCAAAGACCTCGCTGCCGAGGCTTACAAGAGACGTCTCTCACTCAACGGCACTGCCGATATCGACGAACTCCTCCGCATGGCTGCTGCCATGTACGACTCCCGCAAATGGGAAGACCTCCTCGACGTGACCGAACGTATCAAGCATGCCGGTGGCCTCGAGGCTGACGAAATCGCCGACATCAACTTCTATGAGGCCGAAGCTCTCAACTACCTCAACCGCCGCACTGAAGCCATCGAAATCTACGAATCGCTCGCCCAGAACCCCTCCTCACTCCCCGGCGCTAAAGCCGCTGTGACTCTGGCTCAATTCGACATCGACAAGAAAAATTATGAGGCTGCTCGTAGCCGTATGGAGGAGTTTACCGACGTCGGTACACCCCACCAATATTGGCTCGCTCGCGGATTCATCGCCATGGCTGATGCCTACCACGGACTTGGCAAGACCTATCTCGCCAAGGAATATCTCAACAGCCTTAGCGAAAACTATCCCGCCACCGACGATGACATCCCCTCGCTGATCTCATCACGCCTCAAAAAGTGGAAATAATCTCATCCCTCTCCACCCATCATCTAAAAAGACTCAAATCACAATCCCATCCCGATAACGCTATGACAATCACCCGATCGAAATATTTGATCCTCACCGCGGTTGCGACCCTCCTCGCACTCACTGCCATCCCCGCCTCGGCACAATACGACCAGCAGATCAACGTCGAAGGAGAATATGTGCCTGAATATATCAACCATGACCGCATCGGTCTCTTTCCGCGTCCTCTGAAGTTGACTGCGGAAGAGTCTCAACTCGACTACTCCACCCTGGGCGTGGCGGCGAATTTCAACCCCCAAGCCCTCCCCATCGAGGCGACAGCCTGGGGCGCTACCCGCGACTACTCCACCCGTCGGGGATATCTCGACCTCGGACTCGGATCCTGGCTCGAAAGCACCTTGGCGGCAGGCTACAGATTTATCGACAACTCCTCATCATCGCTCGGCATCCGACTGCAACACAACTCCACCTCCCTCTGGAAGCCCCGCCTCTCCCCCGCCACTGCCGACAACAAGATGTGGCGATATGACGAAGCCATCGGCATCTATGGTCATCACTCCTGGAGCGGCAAAGGCACGCTGAGCGCAGCCATCGACTATCATATCGGCAATTTCAACTATTACGGTTTTGCGCCGACCACACCCGACCTCGATGCCCCCATCGAAAGCCCTACACAGACTCTTCACGACATCTCAGCGCGACTACGCTGGCAGTCTCCGGCACATATCGACAACATCCTTTGGCACGCCGAGCTCGGTGTGCGCCACCTCTCCTTCCGTCGCCTATACATGCCCAATGATGCCGATCCCACGCAACTCCTCTCCGCCAGCGGGAGCCGCGAAACGGATATCAACCTCAATGGCGGATTCTCCTTCCCTACCTCCACCAAGTCAACCCTCGGCATCGACCTGAACGCCGACTATGTAACTTATAATAAGGATATAAGCACATATCAATTAGTTACCCTCACTCCATACTATCGCTTCACACATCGGCGCATCAACCTGCGCATCGGTGCGAAGTTCGACCTCGCCTTCAAAGCCGGACCGGAGACCAATCGCTATCCGACAGTCCATTTCGCCCCCGACGTGAAATTCGACTTCAACGCCGGTCCGGTGGCTCTTTACCTTCACTTTCTGGGTGGCTCCAATCTCCATACCCTCGCCAATATCCGCGAATATGACTACTATCAGATGCCCTCGATCAGCAACAGCAGCCCGGTCTACACCCCTCTTGATGCACACTTCGGGCTCCGCACCGGGCCCTTCTCCGGCTTCCACGCCGGCATCGATGTGGCTTATCGCACCAGCCGCAATCAGCACCTCGGCGGGCTCTATAATACATGGTTATGCTTAGGCATCCCCGTCGACGGGTGCGCACCCCTCCCCGTGGCTGATGATGCCGGTCGCGCCATCATCGTCAACACCGACCCGGAATGTCGCGCCAACGTCTCCGGATTCTCCTTCGGCGTAAACATCGGATATGACTCCGGCAGATATTTCAAGATCGAAGCCGAAGGTCGCTATCAGCACCAAAATGGCAAGACCGGCTATTTCAACGGCTACGACCGCCCCGAATGGACAGCCCAAGCCGCCATCGAGTCAAACCCCTGGAGCACACTCCGTTTCCGCCTCGGCTATGAACTTCGAGCCCTCCGGCGCCCTGCTCTCCGCGCACGATATGCCGACGCTTCTGCCATCGATCCGGATATCATCGTGAACCATCGACTCCCCAACTACTCCGGCCTCAGCTTCGGTGCTTCTTACGGCATCACCTCCCAACTCAGCGTCTGGGCTCAAGCCGACAACCTCCTCTGCCGTCGCAACTACTCCTCTGCCGGACTCCCCGAATCGAGCATACGTGCCGCCGCCGGCATCTCCCTGACATTCTAAACAATACCAAACAGGGGCATCATCCGAGGATGATGCCCCACATATTTCCACACCCCCTATGACCATCAAAGAAATGCAAGAGGCTGTCGACCGCTGGATCGGCTACATCGGACATGGCTACTTCTCCGAACTCACCAATATGGCACTCCTCACCGAAGAAACCGGCGAACTCGCCCGCATCATCGCTCGCGTCTATGGCGACCAAGTCGCCAAACCGGGCGACCTGACCGACCCCCGGCAAAACCTCGCTGAAGAGATCGCCGACGTGCTCTGGGTCCTCACTTGCATCGCCAACCAAACCGGCATCGACCTCCAGAAGGCTTTCGATGATACTCTGAAAAAGAAGGAGAGCCGCGATCGTAATCGCTTCTCTCCTAAAAAATAACACACATGACCGACATCATAACTACAACTTCCCATACTCCCTATACTTCTGCGGCGTCATGTCGAGATGCGACCGCACGAACTGACAGAAGAAAGAGAAACTATTGAAATTATACTTATTCGCCAACTGACTGATGGGGATATCGGTCAGCTTCAAGTCTAACTTGATGAGCTGAAGAGCATGATTATTGATCACATCCAAGGCCCGATTTGATGTCTTCTTCTTAATCACCTTCGAGAGATGCTTGGGTGTGATGAAGAGTTTCTCGGCATAATAAGCCACCGTGCGGTGACGCCCGAAATCCTCCTTAAGCAACTTGATGAACATGTGGAAGATCGTATCCGCGCGACATGCCGTCGGCATATCCTCCTCGGCATCCCCATCGCCCGGATCCTTGCGACATGCCACATTCAGCGCCTCGAAGAGCAGAACATTAAACATGTGATAGAGCGTATTGCTACGGAACGCCAAACTCGTATCCTTGGCTCGCTGCTGCACTGTCTCGATCAGTATCGAGAGCTGTTCATTCATGAACTTCTCGCCCAAATGCACCAACAACCTCGCATCACATTCCAACAACTTCGACAGATTGCGATTCGCCGGCAAGACATATTCCGCCACTTGGAGCGCGTAAAACAATACCGCCACCTTGCTGTCGCCACTCGTCAACACCTGATGGATTGCCGTCAATGGCTTGCATATATACACATCACCAACGTTGAGCTCTATGGTCTCGTCGCTGAGTTTCATCTGCAGATGCCCCTTACGACAATAAAATACCATCAGCATCTCAGATTGAAATATTTCGTTGATATGCGGCAACAATGATAGCTGCGGACATAGCATTATATCCTGCTCCAGACAACATAAGCCCGGGGTCGTAGATAGCAATCGAGGGGTGATAAGTTGTATCATGATATCGAAGACAGTTGTAGATAGATAATTATGTTGCAAATATACACACGAATGTTGCAAAAAATGTGTCGTATAAGTCGCTTTATATATCTAATACAGAGCAATTTTGTATTTTTAGTATTATCTCTGCATTTTTATGTATGGTATTTAACATTTTTTGCAACAAAAAATGCATATATCCATCCTACTGCTCGTAGAATATATTCTCCAAAATGTCGTTTTTTTACTCAATATGTTCGCTTACCAACTTCTGTATCTCGTAAAATGAAATCTATATACATTTTAAAGCCGCTCGCCGAAAGACACACGCCGAAAAAAAGAATGTCCCTGATATCACATCAGAGACACTCCCAAAGTTGGAAATTGATACAATATTTAATTATGAAAAACCACATCATTAGAAATCATGCTATTCATCGAGCGAGAAAGTGATCTCCATTTCGGCGGTGCTCTCCACGGGGGAGCCGGCATCGTCGGCGGGAGTCCAACGAGGCATACTCTTAACGAGTCTGATAGCCTCTGCCTCCAAGTCGGGATCTACCATACGCTTGATCTTGATATTGCCTATCGAGCCGTCGGCCTTGATCGTAAAGGCTACGCCGACCACACCCTCGATGCCATTTTCTTTGGCTCTCTCGGGATAGACCATATTCTTCGCTATATACTCTTTCTCGGCAGCCTTGCCACCGGGGAAGCTTGCAGGAGTCGCTGCCATCGATAATATCGAGGCCGACACCATCGCCAAGAGTGATAAAACCAGCCGTTTCATAACTTTCAGATTTTGTGGCCTTCGAGCTTGCCCCTCAAATATTCAGGGACGCACCCTACCAGCCGAGTTGATCATTATTTGCTACTTAGACACTGCAAATTTAAAAAAGATTATTCTATCATCCAAAAATTTAAGTGATGCGTTCTAAGCCTCCTGCTCCATTTCGATCAAGTCGAGCAGCGTAGAGCAGGCATCCGCCAGGAGGTCGAGCACTATATAGAAACCGGCGACTCCCTCATAATAAGGGTCGGGCACACTATAATCCGAGGGGTGATCTTTGGCAAATTCAATCATCGCCACCACCTTGCCATCGCGCTCATCGGTGTCGGCAAGCTGATGAAGTTGCGACATATTCTGATCGTCCATGCCGATTACCAAGTCGAAATCATCGAGGTCATATCCATGGATCTTGCGGGCGCGATGCTCCAGACGATATCCACGCTGATAGGCGGCATTGCGCATACGGCTGTCGGGGAGATCGCCGGCATGGCCGCCATAAAAGCCGGCGCTGTCGCACTCCACTTCGATCCCCCGCTCGGCGGCGAGATGCTCGGTGATGCCCTGCGCAGCCGGGCTACGACAGATATTGCCGAGACACACGAAGAGAAGTCGCACACGACGCTGCTCGGCGCGCGCCGCCGCCACTGCCGCCGCCACTGCGCGACGTCCATGCAAGGTAGGTCGGGGTGTATAGTTCATGCCTATTTTCTATCGTTTACTTATTTTTTTGCAAAATTACACTTTTTTCCCTTTTTACACATATCAAAATTGCACTTTTTCCAAAATCAGGCGTTTTTGACATCTTTCTTGTACTTCTTTGATTATTTTTTTATAACTTTGTGAACTATTTCGCTTTACAGCGATCGGACAGTGTCTGCCGACATTGACATTTCAAGTAACCTCTACACTCATTACATATAATAAGGAAGAATGAAAACCGCTCTCATTACAGGCATTACAGGGCAAGATGGCAGCTATCTTGCAGAACTTCTGCTCTCCAAGGGCTATGATGTGCATGGAGTGATCCGTCGCTCATCGGTGGATTATCGTGAACGCATCGCCCACCTCGAGGGGCATGCCAATTTCCACCTTCATTACGCCGACTTGGGAGACTCGATGTCGATACTCCAAGTAGTGTCGAAGGTGCGTCCCGACGAGTTCTACAACCTTGCTGCTCAGAGCCATGTGCAGGTATCGTTCGACTCCCCCGAATTTACGGCCGATGTCGACGCCACCGGCGTGCTCCGTTGCCTCGAGGCTATCCGTCTCTGTGGCTTGTCATCGACTTGCCGCTTCTATCAAGCCTCCACCTCTGAGCTTTATGGCAAGGTGGAAGAGGTGCCCCAAAATGAGAACACCCCCTTCCACCCCTACTCTCCCTACGCCGTAGCCAAGCTTTATGGCTTCTGGATCGTCAAAGAATATCGCGAAGCCTACGGCATGTATGCCTGCTCCGGCATCCTCTTCAACCATGAGAGCGAGCGCCGCGGTGAGACCTTCGTCACCCGCAAGATCACCCTTGCCGCAGCCCGCATAGCCCAAGGCAAGCAAGATAAGCTCTACCTCGGCAATCTCTCCTCACTGCGCGACTGGGGATATGCTCGCGATTATGTAGAGTGCATGTGGCTCATACTTCAGCAAGAGACCCCCGAAGACTTCGTCATCGCCACCGGCGAGCAGCACACCGTGCGCGAGTTCTGCCAACTCGCCTTCCAACACGCCGGCATCACCCTCCGATGGGAAGGAGAAGGAGAAGAGGAAAAGGGTATCGACACTGCCACCGGACGTGTCCTCGTGGAAGTCAGCCCCGACTTCTACCGCCCCACCGACGTGGTAAACCTCTGGGGAGACCCCTCGAAGGCTAAAGCTAAATTAGGTTGGGATCCTACAGCCAAGACTTCGTTCGAACAGCTCGTCAAGCTCATGGTAGACCATGACATGGAGAAAGTGGCTGTCGAACGCGCCGGCGAGCATATCCGCACCAACCTCGCCGAATACCTCGAAAAGGGAATCGTAAAATAATCCCCGCTCATCTTCCCCAATATGAGCAACAACAGCATAGCTCAAACATCCACACTCGACCGACGCCCGGCGCTCGATCGACACACCTCGCTCGCCTTCGCCTGGCTCCAAGTCATCCTGACTCTATTG
This sequence comes from Lepagella sp., assembly GCA_051878555.1. GTDB lineage: Bacteria > Bacteroidota > Bacteroidia > Bacteroidales > Muribaculaceae > Lepagella. The sequence continues at coordinate 8,785 of JBJEKI010000031.1, forward strand.
GTGGTGACGGCTCATCTATATTCCTCTTATGACCTTCAGAATGGCTTTCGCTATGTAGTCAACTTTTCATACCCTTGCATCAGCATCGCCTCAATCGCCGGGTTCTTCTTTATATCCGGATATCTTTTCTTTGCAAAGTATGAGAAATTCGGCAAACAAGAATACCTCTATGCCCTCCGAAGTCGTATAAAGACACTCTTCATACCCTTCCTCCTATGGAGTATAATCGCATACTCCATCAATGCTCTTTGTCATCTCAATGGGTGGCTCGATTTTCTATATTATCAACCTCCCTATCGTCTTGACCTATTACTTTGGAGCATATTCACCGGAACTGAAATCATAACCATTGGCAATTTCACGCTTCATGGCCTTTCATTCCCCGGAGCCCATTTCGCCCTTTGGTATATTCTCGACCTAATGCTCATTACACTGTTCACTCCACTGATATGGTGGGCTGTCAAACGACTTAAACTGTATATTATACCTCTATTGCTAATAATATTATTTTATTATGGACATGGGCCTTATAGATATTATCATGTAGATTGGATTTTCTTCCCTATTGGTGCCGCTTTTGCCATCTGCCGTACCGATATCAAGACGCTATTCTATCGCATCGGACCAATTTCTCTGATTATTTCCATGATAATGCTTTGTATATTCACTTATATGTATAGCAATTTCGATCCTCATCATATCGAACATGGTCCGAAAAGCATTTATTTTATATGTGTCCTGGTTGTCGTATTATTAATCGCGCAACTATATCTCGCCTTTCTTGCCACCCAAAAGATCGCCGACACTCCATCCGGCACTCCTCACCGGCACTCCATCACAGAGCATATAATATCTATCGCTCCATACACCTTCTTTATATATGTAACGCATGATATCTACACACTCAATGTCATGATTCTTAATGCATTATTGCCACTTAAATCTATCGTAGGCGCCACGATTTTCAGAATCATCGAGATGATATTATATATCCCGGTGAGATTCTATCTTTGTTATCTCATAGCGCGGCTTATGCAGAGATACACACCGCGACTGCTCGCGCTCCTCACCGGCTCGCGAATAAATCGCAATTTCTTGAAATCTTAATGCAGGTATTGCTCTACATGATAGCGGGGGCGATGCTTGGTCTCCATATAGACCTTGCCCACATATAGCCCCACCAAGCCTATCGCCATCAGCATAAAGCCTCCTACTATCCAGAGCGACAACATCAGCGACGACCATCCCGGCACAGCCACTCCTCTCAGCAAGGAAACGATGACATAAATGCCGATGCCTATCCCCACCAGCACGAAGATCATCCCAAGAGTCAGAATCATATACATCGGACGCACCGAGAAGGAGGTGATGCCATCAAATGCCAACCGCAGCATCTTCCGCCAAGTGTATTTCGTCTCTCCGGCCTCGCGCGCCAGGCGTGTCTCATCGACTGTGGTCGACGGATAGCCGATCATCGGGATGATGCCCCTAAGATAGAGATTGCGTTCCTCATACTTCTCGAGCTCTATCACCACTCGGCGCGACATAAAGCGGAAATCGGCATGGTTGTAGATGGTCTTAAGACCCAACTGCGACTGCAACTTATAGAAGCACTCGGCAGTGAATCGCTTGACGAACGAATCGCTCTGCCGCGAAGTGCGGACACCATACACCACGTCATACCCCTGATAATAATTATCCACCATCTCCGGGATGCACTCCAAGGGGTCCTGAAGGTCGGCATCGATAGTCACCACGGCATCAGCCATGCCGACACCCTCCACGGCGGTGATCATCCCCGCCATGATAGCATTCTGATGGCCGACATTGCAAGAGAGGTTAAGTCCATGACATCGCTTATCGCGCTTATGAGCCTCAGCGATGATCTGCCAAGTACTATCTCGACTGCCGTCATTCACCAGCAAGAGGAAACTATCCGGCGACACTCGCCCCTCACGGATCATCGAGTCCAAGTGCGACAACAAGCGGGGCAGAGAGATCGGTAGCATCTCAGCCTCATTATAACAAGGAGCGACTATAGCGAGTTTAATAGGAGTCATAGGGTAGACGGCTTCGCCGTGGTTATGGGTTATGGGTTATTGGTTATTGGATGTCAACGATAAACGATAAACGATAAACGATAAACGCTCACCGTTAAATTAATGCAAAGATAGCGAAGAAAGGTGTAAAACGCAAGCAGACAGAGGGGGATAATTTGTAAAATTGAAAAAAAATAACTAATTTTGCGAACTCATAGCGAGTGTAGCACTCAGAGCCGAAGTTGCAAATACCGGGGCAGAGAGGCATGCTCGCCGGAGACTCCTCCGAAGGATGTAAGCCTCTGTAGTTCAACGGATAGAATAGAAGTTTCCTAAACTTTAGATAGGGGTTCGATTCCCCTCGGAGGTACATCGAAAAGCACTACAATTCGTTCGGTTCGGGCATAAAAAGATGCCTCTGCCGGAGGTATGGTGGTGCACAAAGTTGTGAAAAAAGTTGGTAAATCGCGTAAAACTACGTAATTTTGTAAGTTTTTCACACCCTCCTTATAGAGGGATATGAACAAAAACCGGATTTTACCCTCGGGTGGAACCATAAAAACCGATAGAATTGGGAAAGGATCGGACATACGAAATAGATCTTCTGTCGCTCGGCGAGGGGCAGAAGCATCATTATAGTTATAAGATAGCGAAAGACTTCTTCGAGGCTCGCGAGAACAGCGACATACTGGGAGCGGATGTCGAAGTGGAGTTTGACATAGAGAATCATCATGGCAACTACCATTTATACTTCCAATTCCGTGGTGTGCTCGAAGTGGCATGCGATCGTTGTTTGGATCCGGTGGCAGAAGATGTCGATTCGGAATATGAGATGACGATCAGATATGGCGAAGAGTATGACGACAGCATGGACGACCTGGTGGTGATCCCACAGAGTTGGAGTCGCTACGACGTGTCGAGCGCCATCTACGATTCGCTCTTGCTGAGCCTGCCGATGAGGTGTGTGCACCCCGAAGGGGAATGCAACAGCAGCATGGCAGCCAAGCTCCGCGAGCATGAAGCCGACCTATCTGACGACGAAATTTAAGAGATAATTAACAACGAATAAATAAAAACTTAAAACATAAAAGAAAATGGCACATCCTAAACGCAGACAATCGCACACCCGTACAGCGAAACGCCGCACTCATGACAAGGCGCTCATCCCGACAATCGTCCTCTGCCCCAACTGCGGCGCATGGCACGTTTACCACACCGTATGTGGCGAATGTGGCTACTATCGCGGCAAACAGCTTATCGAGAAGGCAGCAGAGTAATAAACCCGACAGGACTCTCCCACTCGATAGAGTCTGTTTTCATGAGAAGTAAACGAGTCTGTTTCATTAGAGAATTAGAGAAGAAGAAATATGCCAAACGCCAAAATTAGCGGCATCGCTTCATACGTGCCCGATGATATCCTCGACAACGAGATGTTGTCAAAGATGGTCGATACCAACGATGAGTGGATCACCACTCGCGTAGGCATCAAGCAACGCCGCATCCTTAAAGACCCCTCAAAAGCTTCAAGTTTCTTAGGCACTATGGCCGTAGAGAAACTCCTCGAGGAGACCGGAACCGCCAAGGAGGATGTCGATTTGCTCATCTGCGCTACATCCAACCCTGATTATCGCTTCCCCTCCACCGCATCTGTTATAGTTCATGAGGTCGGATTGACTAAGGCTTACGGCTATGATGTGCAGGCAGCTTGCGCCGGGTTCATCGTTACCCTCCAAGATGCTCGCGCTTACATCACTTCCGGCATGTTCAAGAAGATCGTCGTGGTAGCCGCCGAGAAGATGTCGAGCATGGTCGATTATCAAGATCGTGCCACTTGCCCCCTCTTCGGCGATGGCGCCGCAGCCGTTCTGGTCGAACCCACCGATGAGCCCGTCGGCATAATCGATGGTGAAGTCCATGTCGACGGCTCCGGTCTTCACAACCTCTACATGAAGGCCGGCGGCTCTGCCAAGCCGGCTTCTCATGAAACAGTCGATGCTCGTGAACATTACATCTATCAAGAGGGTCGCGTCGTCTACAAAAACGCCGTCACCGATATGCTCAACTCTTCGCTCTCGGTGATGGAGCGTAACAACCTCTCTGTCGATGATCTCGACTGGTTCGTCCCTCATCAGGCTAACCTCCGTATCATCGAGGCTGTCGGTAGCCGTATCAAGATCCCCGAGGAGAAGATACTCGTGAATATCCAGCATTATGGAAATACCTCCGCAGCATCTATCCCCCTCTGTCTCGACGAGTATAAACATAAGCTCAAGAAGGGTGACAAAATCGTTATGACCGCTTTCGGCGCCGGTTTCACCTGGGGTGCTATGTATCTGGTCTGGGGCATCGATCCCAAATAATCCGCTACCCGCCATCTACGGGGCACATAGCGTAAAACTTATTGAAGGGTGTGTCAATTCGTTATAACTTGACACACCCTTTTTACTACTCTTACCCCTTACCTCTCCACTCTCCACCCTCCACCCTCCACTCTCCACTCTATCACAAGTATGATCACAAACGAAAATCCTCTGCCACCCGACGATCTGACCACCCTCAGCCCCAACCATAAGGCGGGATTCGTAAATATCGTCGGCAATCCCAATGTCGGGAAGTCCACCCTGATGAATCATCTCGTCGGGGAGCGAATATCCATCATCACTCAGAAGGCGCAGACCACGCGCCATCGCATCATGGGCATCGTCAACACTCCCGACTATCAGATCGTATATTCCGATACCCCCGGAGTGCTCAAACCCAAATACAAGCTCCAAGAGTCGATGCTCGACTTCTCCGAAGGGGCGCTGACCGACGCCGACATATTGATCTATGTTACCGACGTGGTGGAAGACCCTGAGAAGAATAGCGATTTCCTCGACCGCGTAGCGCGCGAGAAGATCCCTACTCTATTAGTGATCAATAAAATCGACCTTCTCCACTCGCAAGAAGAGCTCGAGAAGATCGTCGACTCTTGGCGCCGTCGACTCCCGGCGGCTGAGATCTACCCCACCTGCGCTCTGCAAAACTTCAATGTCGACAACCTCAAGAGTCGCATCGTCGATCTCCTTCCCCTCTCCCCCCCATTCTTCGGCAAGGATGCCCTTACCGACAAGCCGGCTCGATTCTTCGTCACCGAAATCATCCGCGAGAAGATGCTCCTGATGTATGACAAGGAGATTCCCTACAGCGCCGAAGTCCTCGTCGAAAAATTCGACGAGTCTGACGACTCAATCCTCATCATGGCGGTGATATATGTGGAGCGCGACTCACAGAAGGGGATCGTTATAGGTCATGGCGGCAAGAAGATAAAGCAACTCGGCATCAGCGCTCGCGCCGATATCGAGAAATTCTTCGACAAGCGCATCGACCTGCGACTCTTAGTCAAAGTTGAAAAAGACTGGCGAAATCGCGACAACAAGCTCCGCGAGTTCGGCTATAAGGAATAAATCATAAGGATCGGTCGTGGATTTACGGGATCCTTTTAAACAAAGGAATTAAAGCAATGAGTAAATTAATAGCAATAGTAGGGCGTCCCAACGTAGGGAAATCGACCCTCTTCAATCGTCTCACGCAGACTCGCAGTGCCATCGTCAATGACACTGCCGGCACCACCCGCGACCGCCAATATGGCAAGGTCGACTGGGAGGGCCGCGAGTTCTCTATCGTCGACACCGGCGGCTGGGTGGTCAATTCCGAGGATATCTTCGAAGAGGAGATTAATAAGCAGGTGCATATCGCCATCGAAGAGGCTGATGTCATCCTCTTCGTAGTCGATTCGACCACCGGCATCACCGACCTCGACGACAAGGTGGCTGCCATCTTGCGCCGCTCGAAGAAGCCGGTGATCGTCGTCGCCAACAAGGATGATGTGGGCGATGCCCATTTCAACGCCTCCGAGTTCTACGCCTTCGGTCTGGGCACTCCCATCGAGGTCTCTTCTGCCAATGGCTCCGGCACCGGCGACCTCCTCGACGTTATCCTCAAGGAGATGCCCGACACCCCCGACCTGGAGGAAGACACCGAAGATATCGCCAAGTTCGCTATCGTCGGTCGACCCAACGCCGGAAAATCATCGCTGATCAATGCTTTCATCGGCGAGGAACGACACATCGTCACCGATATCGCCGGCACCACCCGCGATTCGATCTATCATAAGTATAATAAGTTCGGCTTCGACTTCTACCTGGTCGATACCGCCGGCATCCGCAAGAAGCAGAAGGTCAATGAGGATATCGAGTATTATTCAGTGATACGCTCGATACGCGCCATCGAAGCCTCGGATGTCTGCATCCTGATGATCGATGCCACTCGCGGCATCGAGTCGCAAGATGCCAACATCTTCAGCCTCATCCAGCGCAACCGCAAGGGTCTCGTGGTCTGTGTCAATAAGTGGGATCTCGTAGCCGACCGCTCACAGACTGCCCAACAGCGATATATCGACGCCATCCGTAGCCGATTCGCCCCATTCACCGATTTCCCCATCATCTTCACCTCCGCTCTCACCAAGCAACGCATATACAACGTGCTCGAGACTGCCGCCAAGGTATACGAAAACCGCCGCCGGCTCATCCCCACATCGCAGCTCAACACCTATATGCTCGAGCAAATCGCCATCACTCCCCCTCCCAGCAATAAGGGTAAGTTCGTCAAAATCAAGTATATCACCATGCTCAAGGAGTCGATCATCCCCACTTTCGTCTTCTTCTGCAACCTTCCCCAATGGGTCAAGGAGCCTTATCGCCGTTTCTTGGAAAATAAGATACGCGAGAAGTGGGACTTCCACGGAACTCCCATTCAGATATTTATGCGCGAGAAGTAAAAATGCGTTCCCATAGAGCACTGAACTAATAAAAGAGGGCTGCCCCATCTGCGGAGCAGCCCTCTTTTGTGTATCATGTATCGCTGATCACTCTGCGATGAGCAGGAAGTGATTGCGCTTACCCTTCTGGATGTGGATATACTTGCCATTGAGCAGCGCGGAGGCATCGAGCGAACCGGTCGGATTGGCAAATTTCTCCTTATTGACACTCAGCGCACCCTGTTGGATCATCTTGCGAGCCTCACCCTTCGAAGAGAACACCTGAGCCTTTACAGCCAAGAGATCGAGCACCGGCACGCCGGCCTCGAGTTCAGCCTTGGAGATGGTGAAGGTGGGCACACCCTCGAAGATGTCCAGAAGTGTACGCTCGTCGAGATGGTGAAGTGCCTCGGCTGTGTTATTGCCGAAGAGAATCGAAGAGGCCTCGGCAGCCGCCTCGAAATCCTTCTCGCTATGCACCATGATGGTGAGCTCCTTGGCAAGACGCTTCTGCATCGGACGCTTGCCCGGATCTTCGGCATGCTCGCGAGCGAGGGCTTCGATCTCCTCCTGCGAGAGGAAGGTGAAGATCTTAAGATACTTCTCCGCATCAGCATCCGAAACATTAAGCCAGAACTGATAGAATTTATAGGGAGAAGTGCGTTCCGGGTCGAGCCATACATTGCCACTCTCGGTCTTGCCGAACTTGCCGCCATCCGCCTTGGTGATCAGAGGGCAGGTCAGGGCGTATGCCTCGCCGCCAAGCTTGCGACGGATCAGCTCGGTGCCGGTGGTGATATTACCCCACTGGTCGGAGCCGCCAAGCTGAAGCTTGCAGTTCTTCTCCTTATATAGGGTATAGAAGTCGAAGCCCTGAAGGAGCTGATAGGTGAACTCGGTGAAGCTCAGACCATCGCGAGCCTCGCCATTGAGACGCTTCTGCACGGAGTCCTTGGCCATCATATAGTTCACGGTGATATGCTTGCCGATCTCGCGAGCGAACTCAAGGAAGGTCACATCCTTGGTCCAGTCATAATTGTTGACCAATTCGGCACGATTGGGGGCATCGCTCTCGAAGTCGAGGAACTTGGAGAGTTGCTTCTTGATAGCCTCCTGATTGTGGCGAAGGGTAGCCTCATCGAGGAGGTTGCGCTCAGCCGACTTGCCGGAGGGGTCACCGATCATGCCGGTGGCGCCGCCGATCAGAGCGAGGGGCTTATGACCGCAACGCTGGAAATGGCGCAACATCATCACGCCGCATAGGTGTCCGATATGTAGAGAATCTGCCGTGGGGTCGATGCCCAAGTAGGCAGTAGTCATCTCTTTCTTCAATTGTTCGTCTGTGCCGGGCATAATGCTATGCACCATGCCGCGCCAGGTAAGTTCTTGTAAAAAATCCATGTTTTTATATCGTTTAGCGTTTATTGTTTAGCGTTTATTGTTTAGCGTTTATCGATACACGATCCTCGTAGAGCGTTTATCGTAGAGCATTGATCGATAAACGATAAACGCTCCACGCTCACCTTTAACGGGAATATATATAATATAGGAGGGACTCGCCGACAGCCTTGAGTGTGGCGGGGTCGATATTATCGAGGTTATCGCTCATGGTGTGCCATGTCGGGCAGAAACCGGAGTCGCGATAGTCGATGATATCGATGGCTGGGATGCCGACATTGATCAGTTCGACATGGTCGTCAGTGACGGCGCTCCCCATACGCGAGGGGAAGAGAGCGCCATGGCCGGCGGCAGCGGCGGCACGACGGAATGCGTCATCGATCAGCGGCGCCGCCTGGCACGAAAAATATTCTGCCGGGAAGATCGCACCCTTGCCACCCACCATGTCGAGAAGGATGGCGCGCGAGGGACGATAATCGGGCTTGATCGGGTGGGTGGCGAAATACTTCGTGCCCAACGCCCAACTCTCCTCATCATTTTCAGCGCCATAATCCTCGGCATCGACCAGCAGGATATCTATGCCGATCTCCGGATTTTGGCGAGCGATGGCGCGAGCAGTCTCAAGAAGCACTGCCACGCCGCTGGCACCATCATTGGCACCAGCGATAGGCTTGGAATGATTGGCGGCATCTGGATCCTGATCCGCCCAAGGACGAGTGTCGAAATGCGCCAAAAGCAGAAGGCGATCATCGAGATTGGGGTTGTAACTTCCCATGATGTTGACGGCATGAAGCATCGTGCCGTCGTAGGCGGTAAGATCGCAAGGCTGGAGAGTCACCTCGGCGCCATGACGCCGCAACTCGGCGGAAAGCCACTCGATGGCGACACGATGTGCCGTCGTGTTGGGCACACGAGGCCCCAACTCCACCTGGTGGCGAAGAAAATTCATGGCGCTATCGACATCAAACTGCGGTATCGACACCTCCACAGTCGCCGGATCAGCCGCCGCAGCACTGTCCGAACCCGATGCCTTGCCCGCCGAACCACATGCCGACAGAAGAAAAACACCCATAAAAATAGATATACACTTTCTCATGACTGCAAAATTACAAAAAAATCATTAAAAATAATAGTCCAAAAAACATAGAGCGCGTTCCTTAAATTTTTAGGGACGCGCTCTAACAAAAAATATTAGAACAGCTATCTCTAATGGCAATCAACATCAAAAAACTACAAACGTAAAGAAAAATGTAATAAAAATTGAGATATTAGATTTTTTTTGTGCAAATAATTTGCTAAATTTGCAGTCTAAAACAAGTGTATTAGACAACAACTAAACAGAGAATACACGATCTATAGATAAAAAATAAGTTTAACCCTAATAAACATTTAAAAACTAAAAAGTAATGACAAAGATTGGTATTAACGGATTTGGCCGTATCGGTCGCTTCGTTTTCCGTGCTTCTACTAAGAGAGACGACATTGAGGTTGTAGCAATCAACGACCTTCTCCCTGTTGACTACATGGCATACATGCTGAAGTATGACACAATGCATGGCCGCTTCGAAGGTGAAGTATCCTACGATCTCGACAAGAGCCTCCTCATCGTAAACGGTAAGGAAATCAAAGTATCTGCTTGCCGCGATCCCAAAGAGATCGGCTGGGGCGAGAAGGGTGCCGAATACGTAGTTGAATCTACTGGTCTTTTCCTCACCAAAGAGAAAGCACAGGGCCACATCGAGGCCGGCGCCAAGTATGTAGTGATGTCTGCTCCTTCCAAGGATGACACCCCTATGTTCGTATGCGGTGTTAACGAGAACACCTACGCAGGTCAGCAGTTCGTATCTAACGCATCTTGCACCACCAACTGCTTGGCTCCTATCGCTAAGGTGCTCCACGACAACTTCGGCATCGTTGAGGGTCTTATGACTACAGTTCACTCTACTACAGCTACTCAGAAGACTGTCGATGGTCCCTCTATGAAGGACTGGCGTGGTGGCCGCGCTGCTGCCGGCAACATCATCCCCTCTTCTACCGGCGCTGCTAAGGCTGTGGGCAAAGTTATCCCCGAACTCAACGGCAAACTCACCGGTATCTCTATGCGTGTCCCCACTCTCGACGTATCGGTTGTTGACTTGACTGTCAACCTCGAGAAGCCTGCTACCAAAGAGGCTATCTGCGCTGCTATGAAGGAAGCTTCTGAGACATACCTCAAGGGTGTGCTCGGCTACACTGAAGACGCTGTCGTTTCTTCTGACTTCCTCGGCTGCACACTGACTTCTATCTTCGACGCTAACGCCGGTGTATATTTGACCGACAAGTTCGTCAAGGTGATCTCTTGGTATGACAATGAGATCGGCTACTCCAACAAGGTGCTCGACCTCATCGCTCACATGAAGAAAGTAAACGGCTAATAACCTTTGGTCAGAACCCAACCAAAAGGAGGATGCGGTGCATCCTCCTTTTTTTATCCCCACCCGCCCCAAAAGGAAAAAGTGTAATTTTTATGTGCATATTTCAAAGAAAAAGTGTAATTTTTCAACCCCAAAAACGCAAAAAAGTGTAATTTTACCCCCATCGAAATCAACCGCATCTTCTAATCCCCACCCCCCTTCAACCCAACCATGTCAAAAAAACGCCCAAAATCCATTTACCTCTTCAACTTTTGGGTATAAAAAAACAGACAAAGGAATCATTTCCTTGCTCTACCCCAAAGAAGACAACGGCGAGCATTAAACTGCTTGTCAATAAGTCAAAGTATCGTAGGGGCATCGAGCCCCTCTATACTTTACCCCAAAGAAAGACTCAGGCTCACATTGCCTACTTGTCCTTGCCTTAAAACCGTTCCTGTCGGTCTGATTTTGGGGGAGTAGCATATGGGACTAATGACCAAAGAGGAATCCGCAAAACTGCTTGACAAGGCGGCGCAGATCTGCGTCAGCAAACATGCCGGCCAACGCGACAAGATGGGTTGCGCCTATTTTCAGCATCCCATGCGCGTCGCTATGCGTTGCCGCACCGATGAGGAAAAGATAGTCGCGCTACTGCACGACACCATCGAAGATACCGACGTGACCTCCGAGTATCTTCTTGCCGAGGGCTTCCCTCAGTCGGTGGTTGACGGCATACTCTCCGTAACCAAACGCGAGGGCGAAACCTACGAAAAATTTGTGGCTCGCGCCAAACAAAATCCCATTGGCCGTGTCGTTAAACTCCACGACCTCGAAGACAACCTCGATGCCTTGCGTCTCAACGAAGTGACGCCCGACATGGCCGCTCGTTTCACCAAATATCTTGCCGCCCGGCAATTCTTATTTGCCGAAACGGACCAAACTGTTACACCCGACGAGCCAGTCGAAGAATGTGGGTAATCCAGATATGACTTGCACGTGTTTGGTAACTTATAGCGCGTTATGCGAACTTGCCAATAGTTACTTCTTGCTTTAGGAAAGAATATACATAAAGCGGGCTTTGAAAATATAATCCGGTGTTAGGATCGGTCAATTTTTGATAAGTGTCAGAATTATATAAAGTGTCGAGACTCTCCAATATATTCATATTGAAATCTTTAGATAGCATTTCAGCTAAATCGACATACATAGCCTCTGTTAAATATTTGACATCCCCTTTAGTCATATTCTTTTAAGATATTTTATTGATGCTACTGTTCCAAAAAAATATTGAAATGTTATTCCCTTCATGTATTTTAAACGATTCAGAAATTCATTTTTATCAATACTGCCATCCTTGAATTTCCGAATTTGGAGTCCAACTCTATCTTTTGCTATTGGACCATATATAATATCAAATTTTTCAACAGAATACCCCTCTCGATTCGCAAATACAAAGTCTGCCCATTCTTCAGAGTAACTTTCAAACACTTTAATCTTTAGGAGATCTTTCCTCATTATTGAATCTTCAAACTCAAATCTTGTGATAATAGGAGATCCTCCAAGCAAATTTGCCTTAAATTTAGCCATCTCAATTGCTTGAGACTCATCTTCCGACAAATAGAATCCCTGTCCAAAATCTTTGTTCGGTTTTGATTTATTAAGAGCGCGTTCCTTAAATTTTTTGAGCCGTAGAGGTCGTAGCCTTGAGTC